>WTIF01000298.1 GCA_011522845.1 Deltaproteobacteria bacterium | reverse complement strand
CTTCAAGAGAAGTCGTTGTCGTTAGTGGTGTCCGCACAGCAATCGGTGATTACGGAGGCAGTCTCAAGGATTTTCATTTGGTAGATCTTGCGGCGTCTGTTGTAGCAGAGGCAATCAAGCGAGCCGATGTGGACGCATCTAAAATTGGACAAGTAGTGATGGGCAATGTGATACATACCGATCCACGGGACATGTACCTTTCCCGCTATGCAGCTGTAAAAGGAGGCATCCCGATCGAAACTCCTGCCTACACTCTGAACCGTCTTTGTGGCAGCGGTCTTCAGGCAATCGTCTGTGCAGCTCAATCAATTCTTTGCGGCGATACAGGTATTGCTCTGGGAGGAGGTGCAGAATCAATGAGCCGATCCCAATACTGGCTTCCAAGCATGAGATGGGGACAACGAATGAATGACGGACAGGTCATTGATGCGATGGTGGGAGCCCTCTCTGACCCATTTGATAGTTGCCATATGGGAGTGACTGCAGAAAATGTGGCAAGCCGATGGGAAATTTCAAGAGAAGATCAAGATCAACTGGCTGTAGAAAGCCATCAAAGGGCCCACAGGGCTACTGAAGAAGGATACTTTAAAGAGCAGATCTTACCAATTTCGATCAAGCAAAGAAAACAGATGATTTCCTTCGAGAAGGATGAACATATTCGCAGTGATGCCACAACAGAAAGCATGGCTAAGCTGAGAACTGTCTTCAAAGAGGACGGGAGTGTGACGGCGGGTAACGCCTCCGGTCTAAACGACGCCGCATCTGCAGTCATTCTGATGGAACGTTCCGAAGCAGAAAAAGAGGGCAAAGAAATTCTGGGCCGACTTGTTGGGTATGCACACTCCGGTGTTGATCCGAAATACATGGGTATCGGGCCTGTTCCTGCGATTCAAAAATGTCTAGAGAGCACAGGATTAACTGTCAAAGATATGGATGTGATTGAATTGAATGAAGCCTTTGCGGCGCAAGCTTTGGCTGTAGCTCGAGATCTGAAGCTACCAATGGATCGTACTAACCCTAATGGTAGTGGCATTTCTCTGGGCCATCCAATTGGGGCCACAGGCTGCTTGATCACGGTCAAACTTCTCTATGAATTGAAGAGAATTCAAGGTCGATATGGACTTGTTTCAATGTGCATCGGAGGAGGGCAAGGCATTGCTGCGATCTTCGAGAGAGTGTAGGGCCTGTCATCAAATAAACAATTGATCATTTGAGACACATCGTTCTTCTTTGAGGAAAAACCCTTTTTCCTTTACCAAGTGGAGATAAGTTTCATGACCACCAGATGCTATGGTCTACGTGATGATCAGGGGCAACGCATCGGACAATTGTCCCCCACAGGGCGGGAACCGACTGCGTGACTACCAAGGGTAATCGCTTCTTTGTCGAGGCAGTGTTCTACCGTTATCGGGAATGCATTCCTTGGCGCGATCTGCCCAAACGCTTTGGCAACTTTCGCGTGATTCACACTCGTCACATGCGTTGATAAGCGTGGTGTCTGGCAACAGATCTTTGAAGTGCCAGTTGCTCAACACAGTGCTTTCGCAAAAAAAGTAATTGCACCAAGAATGTATCGGTTTCTCCCGCGGAGATCTAACGACCAAAATCCATGCAACCTGTGATGCCCTCTGCAATCCAACGGGTTTTCATGTCAGCCCTGGTCAAGCCCATGACCTACAGGGGTGCAGACGTGTTGCTGGAAACCATTTTGGATCAGATCGCGGGCCCTGATGGCAGACATTGCCTACGCTAAAAAGCAAGGCTGCTGGATCGCTTGGAGAGGCACCAGATGGTAGACGTGATTCAACCGAAATCCAAACAAAAGAACCCTTGGAGTTCGACCAAGAAAAGTATCTTTGTGGACACCTCGTAGGGAACTTCTTTGCCAAGTTGAAGCAGTACTTGGGGATTGCCACCGCTACGATAAGCGAGTCTTCGCTTTTCTGGTAGTTGTCCACTTGGCAGCGACGGTCATTTCGCAAAATTGATTGCAGGCCCAAAGGTGGGAAGAAAAATTTTCAAATTTTTGATTTTTAACCCTCACATTTCAGAAAATCGTCTGGAATATTCAATCTAAC
>WTIF01000197.1:27225-28864 GCA_011522845.1 Deltaproteobacteria bacterium | reverse complement strand
ATTTCAGCCACCCACTACCTGAAGTAAGAAGACATTCTGGAGGATAAAGAGTCCCAAAAAGCAAAGCAGACTTGCGACCAGTGGTGTAATTAACCAACCTAAAGCCACTCTCCCAACCGTTCCCCAATTGACCTCTCGGCCACCACGTAACAAACCAACCCCTAAAATCGCTCCAAGGATTGCCTGAGAACTGGAAACTGGTACCAAGGGTAACGAGGGCAAACCTTCTGAGTCCAACCATGCCTTCAGACTGGCAGAAGCAAAAAGCAACAAGACCAATGAATGGGCGGTGACGCAGACCCAGGCTGCCAACGGCGACAGATTTGCCAGGCCAGACCCCACTAATTCAATGGTCCTTTTGGAGTAGGTGAGAACTCCGGAGGCCATTGCGATTCCTCCAACCAATAGCAGTAGTTGGGTTGGTGAACTCTCAAAGCCCTGCCAACTGACTGCTGGGAAGGGTTGTGATGGCAGAAAGACCCCGACCACATTGGCGATGTTGTTCGCTCCAAGGCTGTAGGCTCCCAAGGCCCCAGAGCCAAGCAGAGCCAAGCGTGTGTAGGCATCCAAGCGCACTAGGCCAATCCGGCTATTTCGCAGGATCAGCTTGGCAAACCACATCATTGCCATCGCAAATCCAGCTGCCAGCAACGGCCCAAGTACCCAGGTTGAGACAACCTTGAGAAAAATAGCTGGATCTGTCGAAATCCCTGCAAAAGCATTCCAACCCAGCAACGAACCGATCAGGGCTTGTGTGGTCGAGACTTGGATGCCGGTCCGGAGCATCAGAAAAACAGCTATCGCAGCTGCCAAGGCAACCATGAAAGCACCACCAAGCACATTCACAGAGCCTAATTCGACCAGTCCTCTGGAAACTCCCTCTCCACTCCATACAGCCCCAAGGACCATAAAAATGCTGCAAACCAATACCGCAGTCGAAAAGCGGATCATTCGACTGCCAACAGCGGTCCCAAAGACATTGCCTGCGTCGTTGGCTCCAAGGGACCAGCCAAGGAACAGTCCGCTACTCAGTAGGAAGATCGTTTCGATTGTCATTCTTCAGATGGGCCCATGTCTACTATTGTTGAGCAGAGGATTGCTGAATCAGGAGTTCTAAATCTGAAGGAGTGTTGATGCCTTGCCAACAAGATTGCAGGCTTTGTGGTAGCTGCAAAGTATGGAGAGGCCATTGTTGCATCCTGCGATTCATCCGCTTTCCACCATCCAACCACGCCCCTTCCAGCAGATAGCGAAAAGCAGGTTCATAGATTCCAACCATCGTTTCTAGAAGGCCGTCTTGATGACAAGCTAAGGTGGCAGGACGCAGCGGATCTCTCTGAGACAGCAACCACGATAGTGCATCGATAGTCAACCTCGGATAATCACAACCAAGCACTAGCCATGATGCCTTGGGTTCTGCTTCCCAGAGCCCCAAAAGACCACCCCACGGACCAAACCCCCCAACACGATCTGAAATCACAGCATAACGCTCAAGTTCTTGCCTTTGGGCAACGGGTAGATTTGCTGGAAAAGGAGGGGGCTCTCCGCCAAAAAATACCTGATTTTCACCCAGCAAATCCTCCAGCAACTTGGCTAATTGCAAGGCCATTGGACTACCGTTACATGGCAGCCAGGCTTT
>WTIF01000197.1:5036-27125 GCA_011522845.1 Deltaproteobacteria bacterium | reverse complement strand
CTTTGGATTGTTTTCCGCCTTCACGCAACAACAGATCGAAAGGAACTAATCGACGAAGTTGAGCTTCTTGTTCGGTTGTCTCAAAGCGAGAGGTTGTATCTGGAAGATGTAAGAGGACTTGAGCGGGATCCGTGAAGCTGACCAATGCAGCACCTTGGTCAAAGAAGCGTTGGCTATCTTTGCTGGCAATCTCAGCGTGAACTTCTGAGGAAGTTTTGAGCACGGCTGGCGAGAAACCACGCTCCTTCAGCAGATTCAGGCAATTCAGGAGTAACTCGGTCTTGCCAGATCCCGAATATCCACAAAAAGCCAGAGCCGGCCCGGAAAAAGCAGCAGACATGAAACACCTCAGTGGACTGGCTGGGGCTGGTAACCTGATTTCAAGCGGATGGCTGCTAACACACTGACACCTACCATCAGAGTTGCTGTTGTCAGGCACCCAACGAGCCCACCAATTTGATAGGTCCAACCGGAGAGGAGTGTTCCCAACAGACGTCCAGCAGCATTAGCCATATAATAAAAACCAACATCCATGGTCACTCGTTCGCTTTGAGTAAAGGCAAGAATCAGGTAGGAGTGTAGCGAAGAATTGACCGCAAAGACTGCTCCAAAAATGGCAAGTCCAGCCACTAAAACTTGAGTCAACCAGAGGGAGTTTTCTTGCAGGAAGAAGCTTGTGCTCGCAAGAATCATCAAGATCAAAAACAAGATCAGTCCCCAGTTTCGGGTAGCGCCAACCAGATCCTGTTCGGAACGAGAGTCAGCCCGCAACAACTTTGGGACCATCGCTTGGACCACTCCATAGAGTATGATCCAGAACGACATAAAGGTGCCAATGAGGAAGAAGGCTTCATAGTTACCAGTTGCAGTTCCATCTGACAGAACAGCGTAGAAATAGATCGGAATACCGACAACAAACCAGACATCTCGGGCTCCAAAAAGAAAAATCCGTGCGGCCGAGAGCCAATTCACGTTGTGAGACTTGGAAAAAACCTCGGAAAACTTCGTTTTCTTTCGACCTTTGGGCAGCCCAGGTGGCATGAAGAGAAGCAAAGTAACGAAAATCAAGCCAAGGACTGAGGCCATGCCGATAATTGACCATAGGAAACCAACGGAAGCCAATAAGCCAGCACCCAAGAGGAAACCACAGCCTTTCACTACATTTTTTGAACCCGTCAAGAGTGCCACCCAGCGAAACAGACGGCCTTCCTCCTTTGGTGCCAGTAGCTTGACCGCTGACTTGGAGGACATTTTCGTTAGGTCCTTGGCGACACCACTAGCTCCCTGAACCAGCATCACGAACACCACCGAGAGGTTGATCGTCCAATCTGGATCTAGTTGGGTGAGGGCACACAAAGCCAATACCTGCAGACCAAGTCCAACAAATAGCGTGCTCGTGAGTCCAAACCGGGCAGCAACCCATCCTCCAGAGAGGTTAGTGGCCATGCCAGCGACTTCATAGAGCACAAACAGATAGGCTAATTGAATCGGGGAAAATCCAAGGGTATGGAAATGCAACAGCACCAACATCCGCAGGGCACCATCCGTCAGCATGAAGGACCAATAAGCTGCAGTGACCGCCAGGTAGGCGACAAATCCTTTTGAGCTCGAGCTTATTTCGGTAGTCATCACTGTAGTTGGCTGAGAATCAATTTTGTCAAATCGGCCATCCGCATCACATAGCCCCACTCGTTATCGTACCAAGCATAGACCTTCACCTGAGTGCCATTCACCACCATCGTGGAGAGTCCATCGATGATCGCAGAACGAGGATCATTGACATAATCCGTGGAGACCAGCGGGCGTTTCTCGAATCCAAGAATCCCCTGAAGCACTCCATCGGCATAGGTTTCAAAAAGTTGATTCACCTCCTCGACTGTAGTGGGACGCTTTAACTCAAAGACGCAATCAGTTAGTGACGCGTTGAGTAACGGGACTCGAACTGCGTGGCCGTTCAGGCGTCCTTTCAGCTCAGGATAAATTAAAGTGATCGCTGTGGCTGAGCCCGTTGTCGTAGGGATCAAAGAATTCATTGCTGAACGGGCTCGGCGCAGATCCTTGGCAGGGCGGTCCACAATGGTCTGTGTGTTGGTCACATCATGGATGGTTGTGATGGATCCGTGCTGAATGCCGATCTCCTCATGGAGGACCTTAACGACTGGAGCCAAGCAGTTCGTCGTACAACTAGCGGCGGTGATGAGATGATGTTGCTTCGGATCATAAAGATGGTGGTTGATCCCATAAACCAGGTTGAGCGCTGATCCATTCTTCACTGGTGCAGATACCAGGACCTTCTTAACGCCAGCTTGGAAATACGGTTCCACCCTTTCAGGTGTTTTGAAATAACCCGTACAATCAATCACTAGATCAATGCCTGTGTCTTTCAGGGGTAGCTGTTCAATCCTTTCCACCGCAAGCATTGGGAACTGTCGATCATCAACTATGATACTTTCTGAATCAAAAGAGATCTGAGCCGGCCAGCGCCCATGAACAGTGTCGAATTCCAGCAGATGTGCGTGCAATTCGGGAGTACCTACAGCATCATTCAGTAAGCAAATCTCATGGGGTTGAACTCCCTGATGAATGAGTGCTCTGAGTAAAAGTTTGCCAATTCGGCCTAAGCCGTTGATTGCTATTTTTGCCATTTAATTTCTTGGGGTGTGAGGGTGGACTGTGATGAAAGTGCTGGTCTCAAGCAGCTTAGCGAGGACAGATCTCATTCAAGGGTTGTTGAGCAATCACCCTCCAACGTTCTAGATCCTCAACACAAATCGGATGCCACTTTGCCAAGTCTGGTAGCAGCGCCTGTACAGCTCTTTGTCGGTCGTCTTCTGGTGTACGAAGCGAATAAAAAATCCATGTGCCCTCCCGACGATACTGAATCAATCCTGCGTACTTAAGAAACTGAAAATGCCGGGAAATTTTGGGGTTTCGATATCCTGTAACCGCCTCCACTTGGCAATTGCAGAGTTCCCCTCCGTGAACGAGTAGATTCAGTATGCGTAGACGAGCCGGTTCTGCGAGCGCCTTGAAAAGCTGGGCTGTCGGATCGAGCTGAAAATCAGGATCAACTTGAGCAAGAGTTTCCACATTATCTCCTTTATTTTTGCTTATACAAAAATATGAGATTAACTAAATTTGTCAACCATGGTTTTCTAGTAGCAACATTCCGATTTTGCCTTAGTTCCTGAGAGGCAGGGCCAAACCAATGGCAATGAACAACCCTCCACAGACTTGGTTGAAGCGTTGTCCCACCCGTTGTAGCCAGGGACGAATTCGCTGAGCCAAGCTAGCGAGACAGAGTTCCGTGATGATCTCAATCACAACAAAGGTCGCTGCCATCAAGACAAACTGTAGTAAAAGTTCTCGCTGGGGATCCACAAACTGGGGCAAAAAGGCGGCAAAGAAGAGAATCCCCTTGGGATTAGTCACCGCTGAAAGAGCTCCCTGACGAAAAAGAACCATCCTTCGAGAACTCTGCAGCACTGGGGCAAGGGTATCTCCGATGGGTGGGGCTCGCCAGACTTGAATACCGAGCCAGATCAGATAAGCCCCTCCAACTAGTTTGAGCACAGTAAGCCCAATCAGTGTGGATTGCAGCAGCGCGCCGATGCCAAAGAGAGAAAGCGCAATGAGGACTGTGAACCCCAAAGCGCCTCCAGCGATTGTGCTGATGGTGCGACGCCATCCGTAGAGAGCACCATGAGTGAGAGCAAGCAGTCCGTTTGGTCCTGGAGAGAGGGAGAGGCCGAGGGCAGCCACTGAATAGATCAACCAGGTATGTGGATCCATTTTTTCAGAGGACAAGTCTAGATAGTATCAGACACGTGCACGAACGTTTGGTGCGTGAAGTTGAGTCGAGTGAAACTGTTGCACCCGGGTATTGCCGATCTCCAAAAGTTGCTCCACGGTTTGTTCATCACAGCCCAATGACTGAGCAATTTTTCGCAATAGCTGACACTCAGCTTCATCAAAATGCCGATCAATCGTTGCAACATTGAGCAGGCTATCCAGGACGCGATCTCTCAATTCTTTAGACAGCTCAATCGGCTCGACTTCAGGACACTTTCCATGCAGGAAATACTCTTCCAGATCAAGGATGTCCGCTTGGTCTGAAAGGAGTTGAATGGCTGAATGGACAAAAGCTCGCTCGTGAAGGTCAACACGACCATCTGCCTGAACCATGGCCACCACCATCCGGGCAAACCAGCGGCGTTGTGGTGGAGTAAACATCTCCAGCATCTCCGGATTGAACTCTGGGATCTGGTCTTCTGTTTCCTCAAACTTCTGCTCTGTTTCCCGCAGAATTCTAATGGTAGAGAGCACATTCTGAGACTGCTCATAACCAGAGATAGCTGACTCACGGAACCAGTAGTAGGCTTCGTCCAGATTTTTAGGTATGCCTTTGCCACGGAAACTTAGGATACCAAGTTCATACTTTGCCTCGGCACTACCAAGAGTAGCTGCCTGCATCAGCAAACGATGAGCAGAGCTTGCGTCACCACCTTGTCGTAGTAGTTTGAGCGCTTGCTGTGTCAAGTCGTCTTCGTCATTGCCTTTGTCTGTTTTTTCAGGAGTTTTAGTCAGAGATGACTGGGCCACAACCTGATCCGCATGATTCAAATCAAACAGATGTTGACCTCGCAATGCGGACTCCTTGGCGATAAAGATCAAGCTGTCGCCAGGGTTAACCAATTGGCCAAAATGCGGATTTACCAGGAGCTTGTTGGTTCCTCGACGAATCAAACCCACGGGAAGGTAGCCGTATTCTTTTTTGATCTTGAGGATTGTTTCCTCCCAATTGGCTGTTGTCCAATCGTAGCTCAGGCGGCGGACAAACAGGCTCTGGGTACTGAGATCGCTGGACAATAACTGGCTTACTAGATTACCGAGACCACTGTTGTTGGCTGACTGAGCGAGTATCGGAACAATCAGATCATCGAACTTGAGGCAGAAATCACAACCTACCTTGAGGAGATGCTGGTCAAAGTTATCATCACGGAAGGTTGCAATCGTAAAAATTTCACCATCTGTTTCCTGTTCCAGGCAAAGCACAGCCATGAAGGTTTGACCATCTTGCAGATGATCAACAAAAGCTACCTTGGCCAAGGATGCACGTGCTTTGCGGAAAGCTTCTTCGGTGTTCGTGGGATCTTGAATCCACTCCACTGAAAGGTTTTCCGGAATCTCCTCTGACTGTGCCAGGCTTGTTAGCACTACAATATGATCCCCCAACTCCCCACGGGACAACTCTCTCAGCATGCGCCGGATGAAAATAGGGTTGTCCGAATTGATCAGTAGGTGCCCCTCGATCCGGATATCATCCATCCCCAGCACTTCAATTCCATGTTCTTCTAGGTCTCCTCCCTTGCGCTCAGCAACGGACTGCAATTGGATCACCTGGTTATCACGACGCAGGACGTGTTCGGAACTGGGATTAATCAGCACGACCTCCTCCATCACAATTCCTAGCGGCATGTGTCCCGTTGATCGCTTGGTTGCATGCACGTATTCTATCCAGGGTTTGTCTACAAATCTCGCTGGCAGTGGTTGTGTTTCCAGTTGATGCTCCTGTGACTGGTGAACCACTCCCCTAATCCAAGAAGGCCCCCCCTGTGATCGAAATGCTTGGAGCATCATTGGCACATACAGATCATATGGATTCAGCGCATGATCACAGCCCACATCGGCAAAAAATTTACGAAAATCGCTGCCCACATATTGAGCCAGGGTGATCAGCTCTCCTTTGCTAAGTGTTTCCAGTTGCAACACCGTGATCAACCCTTGGTTGCTGTTCTTGAAATAGACGTAGGCTGTATGGGCAGAGATAGCTGCAGCCTTGTTCAAGATTTCCACTTGCTGAGGATCGCCAGCAACCCAATTGACGTCCTTGTATTCTGTAGTCAGCAAAGGATGCTGAGTCGATGGAGAAATGAGTACGATCTTACGCTCTCGAACCAACTGCTGATTCTGTCCCAGAATTTTAGACATCCAGGCCGGATCATCTGAACAAACAAGGATGTGACCTTGCTTCTTCACCGGATCTAACCCCTTTTCTCGTGATGAGCGATATTCACCAACTTTGTTTGTCAAGGTAGAGACAATCAGTGAGTAATTCAGGACTCCCCCGATAATCACAAAGATAGTGAACACCCGACCCCAGTAAGTTTCTGGCGACAGGTCTCCGAAGCCCACTGTTGCAACGGTCACAATCGTCCAGTAGAAGCTGTTGAAGAGGCTTCCGTACTCTGATTCAGCATTCCCAGTCAACAAATATTCAAAACCGTGAATTCCAAGGGTGGAAACAACAATTAGGGTGGGAAGAAACCAGTAGAGAATGTGACGGGTCTTCATAGTCGATTAGAATCCATTAAAATACTGCTTGAATATCGCAAACTGCTGAGTTGTTTGAAAATCAGAGGAACTACCAAAAGAAAAGCCACCCTATCGACTGGCTACGATTGCTAAAAACTTACGATAGCAATAAACGCACGTTTTTCCAGTTGTGTTCAATGGTCAGTCAGGACGAAATGCTGATTGATTTGACCCAATACAAGACTCCACAGAAGGGGTTTTGAAAACGAGAATCCTGACATATGCAGTTGGCAGGGCTAGTTTTACTTGCATCCAAGTCATGATTTCCCCTATAACAGTCCGTCGGTCGTTCATGGCAGTTTCGTTTCAACATTCATTTCTCAGCAGGGAATTCCTTATGAAAAAATTCATTATTGCCGCAACTCTAATGCTTTTTGCAGGTTGGGCTCATGCAGCTGATTTAGGTGGCAAAGTACTACGCATTGGCTCAGACACCACCTATCCTCCCATGGAAATGGTAGATGAGAAAACCGGAGAAATCATAGGTTTCGATGTGGATTTGGTTGATGCGATCTGCGAGCGGATTAACTGTGTACCTCAGTTCGTGACTACGGCCTGGGATGGAATCTTTGCTGCTCTTCAGCAAGGTGAATTCGATATGGTCGTCTCTGGTGTTTCGATCACACCAGAGCGAGATAAGCAGATGGACTTCAGTGATCCATATCTCGTGGTTAGCCAAGCCATCATGGTCCGGATTGATGATGAAGGCCTGACACTAGACGATATGAAAGGAGCCGGGCGCAAGCTGGCTTCACAGACTGGAACGACCAATGCCCAACTTGCTGAAGAGTTAGTGGGTAGAAATAATGTTGCTCTATTCGACACCTTTGCCGCTGCTGTTCAAGCTCTGAGAAACGGAGATGTTGATGGACTCGTGATCGACGGGACTTCGGCCGCAGCTTATGAGCAGCAGTTTGCTGGTGAGTTGGTTGTCGGCATACGGGGGCTAAACAGCGATCCATTGGGATTGGTCTTCCGTGAAGGAGATGGTATGGTCGACGCCTTCAATACCGGATTAGCTCAGGTGAAAGCTGACGGAACTCTAGACAAACTCGTTCTAAAATACTGGAGCGAATAACTTAGCTCACGCTGCATGACCGACCCCTCACCAAAGCGCATCGGCCCGGAGTGGCTTCAACTCCGGGCCAGCAATCTTGTGCTGCTGGCCAGCGCGCCTTTCTTCATCTATCTCTTCGCCACCTCCACCAACTACAGCCGTTCCCTCGCCTTCATCGTTGGTGTTGAGGAAGGTGCTGCAGAAGTCTTTCAAATCTTCCTGGTTTTGCTTTTGGGGTTGTTGAGCGGATTGATCCCCATCTTTCTTGCTCGCAAATCGCCCAGTTGGCTTGCCTATCCTCATCAAGTCTCCTGGTTGGGACTGGTGCTGCACCTATTGCTGATGTCTTGGCTCCTCACACGATGGGATCTGGCGCCTTTCTGGGATTCGGTGATTGGAGACCTACTGGATGCTCGCAGCAACCCATTCCGAGATCCCAAAGTCAATTATCCAGCCCTTACTCCGGAGGGACAGGCTTGGATGCAGGGATGGCTGGAAACTCTGCGGTGGCCCTACCTTCTTGGAACGACCCTGCTCGGAGCGGTTGCTCTTACAAATAAATTTCCAGAGCAGATCAACCGTTGGATTTGGCGTTTACTGCTGGTTCTCCAAGGAGGAAGCCTACTCTTCTTAATTCTGGTTGCACGACTGAGTTTCGCTACTGGTTTATTGCTGACCCTCCGAGCAGCTATTTTCGCTTATGTGGCCTCCGCTATCCTTGGACTGGTTCTAGCGGGAATGCTATCCCTGCAGCCCAACCCCAACATTTATCGACGTTATGGAGTGATTGCCGGACTTCTGTTGGGTATTGGGTTGCTCTTCTCCCAAATGCCACAGGAACAGTATGTTTTGATTGGAACCACAGAAGGACGCGCCGCTTTCATCAAGGATACCCCACAACGTTTGGCAGACACACTGCGCTACGGCGAGTTCGACAATGGCGTGGAGATGCAAATCCGCGCTGCCAGGGATGTTGAGCAAGCCCTGAAGCTCTATGCAGAAGACAAACGCATCAGCGCTGCTTTCATTCCAGAATCAGCCCTTCCTGAAGAAGCGCCCATTCTTTGGCGCACTGAATTTCTCGCTGACGAATATCGCACACCCGCAATGGTATTTGGGGTCTTCGGCTTTTTACTTGGATTGCTGACCTTCGGTGGATGGCAGCACCGGATGCATCCATTGGCTGTCTTTGCTGAGTTCTATATTGATATCCTGCGTGGGATTCCCATGCTGGTGATCATCCTCTACGTGGGATTGCCTCTCAGTGGCGCTGTCAAACAGGCCACGGATGGATTTATTGACCTGCCCAATATGATCCGGGGCGTGTTCGCAATCTGTCTGGGCTACTCGGCCTACATGGCAGAGATTTTCAGGGCTGGCATCGAGGCTGTTCCCAAAGGACAGGTAGAGGCAGCCCGAACACTGGGACTCGACCGATGGCAAACCGCCAGGTTGGTTATTCTGCCACAGGCTCTGCGTATCGTCATTCCACCACTTGGCAATGAATTCATTGCCATGCTGAAGGACACGGCACTCCTGTCAATTCTTTCAGTTCGTGATGCCACCCAACGAATGCGCGAATTCCAAGCGAGTAGTTTTCTTCCTTTTGCTCCGTTCAATACAGCCGCGATTCTTTACGTCGTCCTTACCCTTGCGGCTGCCAGTCTGCTCAAGTGGCTGGAACGAAGGACCACGCCTATTCCAAAAAAATGACACCTCCGCAACTTACAGCAGTAGAAGCGCTGGAACTACTTGCTCAACAATACGGATTGACGGGACAACTGAGTGCCCTGCCTGGGGAACGGGATCGTAACTTTCAGCTGTGCTTAACAAGCGGAGAGAAAAATACTTTCAAGGTGGTGAGTGCTGATGTTCCTCTGGAAAGTTTGCAAGTTGAAATTCGAGCAATGCAGCACCTGAACTCTGAATTGGGCAGTCTGGTACCGCACCCACTGGCGGATCAGGCTGGACGTTTTATTTCCCAGGGAAGCCTACAGAATGGGAGTTCCTGCTGGTTACGTTTGCAAAGCTGGCGGCCAGGCATTCCCCTCGCTGAATTTCGACCACATACCACCGAACTTTTTCATTCCGTTGGTCACTTGATGGGACAAGTTGCCACTTCACTCTCTACCCTTGCTGTTCCAGATCCCCATCCAGATTTGCCGTGGCATCCTGATCAAGCTTCGCAAATTGTCGAAGAAGGTCTTTCATTGGTAGCTGATCCTTTGCTCAAAAATTTTCTGGAGCAAGCTCTACGATTGTACGACAGGTATGGGCGGCCCTTGGAGACAGACTTACCTCGCTCCCTGATTCAGAACGACGCCAACGACTACAATATACTGGTTCATAGTGGACTTGAAGGACCCCCAAAGCTGAGCTTGATCGACTTTGGGGACATGGTTGTTTCCTGGACCTGTGCGGAAGCTGCGGTGACTTTGGCTTATGCTCTTCTTGGTCAAATCTCCCCTTGGAAAGCAGTGAAGGCAACGCTCGGTGGTTTTAGTCAAACCAGGCCACTCTCCCCGAAGGAGGCTGAGTTTGTCTGGCCAATGGCACTCATGCGACTCGGTGTGAGCATCGTGATGGCTGCAAAACAAATTCAGGAGCAGCCGGAAAATGAATATCTCTTGATCAGTCAGCAACCAATTCGAGAACTCCTTCAACACTTAAATGCTCTCTCATTGGAGGAGGGTATCGCCCACTCCAGATTCGCCTGTGGTCATTCCCCCATCTGCCGTAAGGTTTCTCTGGAAACGACTTTGGAAAAACAAATGTTTTTTCCGGTGATGGGCCAAGCTCTCACCCCAGACAACACCCTGCTCTTGCCGCTAGGAATCGAGAGCTCCACCAGTGATTGGCTGAGTGGTGACGTTGAGGAGCAGTCTGCTCGCATTCAACAAGCCATTGAAAGTTCACACAAAGTCTTCGCTCTTGGGCTCTATGATGAGATTCGACTTTGCTACACAGCCCCTGAATTTCAGCAGGATCTAGAATCACGGACCGTACACCTGGGACTGGATGTTTTTGGACGAGCTGGAACGCCCATATTTGCTCCTTTCGATGGGACCTTTGTCACGGTTCATGACAACGCTCAGGAGCAGGACTATGGCCCTACGCTCATGTTGCAGCATAAGGATCTTAGTGGAGAGAGCTTCTTCACGCTCTACGGCCATCTTGATCCAGAGTGCCTTGAACTCTGGCGACCAGGAGATTCCATCCAAGCCGGGACACGTATTGCCAGGATCGGAGCATCACCCCGAAACGGCAACTGGCCTCCGCATTTGCACTTACAGGTGATCAGTCATCGATTGGGATGGGAAACCGATTTCCCGGGTGTCGCCTTGCCATCCGAACAAAGATTCTGGAAAGAGATCAGTCCAAATCCCTATCGCTTACTCGGAATCCCAGAGCAATCCTGGACAGAACCCGAAAGCCTACCGAGGAATTTATTGGCAAGACGCCTCCACATCCTGGGACGCAATCTGTCTCTTTCCTACAAAGAATCGCTCACCATTCTACGGGGAGAGGGAGTCTACCTGATTGATGCTCTCGGACGTCGATTTGTTGACTGTGTGAACAATGTTGCTCATGTCGGGCACTGTCATCCCAGAGTTGTCGAAGCCCAAAGAAAACAAAGTGGCCTACTCAACACAAATACCCGCTACCTTCACCCCGAACTCGTCAGGTATGCAGAGCGCTTGTGTGGCTTGTTTCCGGAGCCACTAAACGTCTGTTTCTTGGTTTGTACTGGCAGTGAAGCCAACGAACTAGCGCTACGACTAGCCCAAGCCTACACCCAAGCGCAGGGGATGGTGGTGGTGGACGTTGGCTATCATGGTCATACAAAATCTCTCATCGACTTGAGTCCTTACAAGCACAATGGGCCTGGTGGAAAAGGAGCACCCGACTGGGTACGGACTACTCCCATGCCTGATTTGTATCGTGGATTGTACAGAGAGCATCACCCTGATCCAGGCTCAGCCTACGGTGAAAAAGTCATTGAGCACGCAGAATCACTGGCAAAATCCAGAGATGGGCTGGCTGGGTTCATTTGCGAATCAATTCTAAGTTGTGGAGGACAGATTGTTCTTCCAGAAAATTATTTACAAACCGCTTATGCAGGAATTCGTAAACTGGGTGGTCTGTGCATCGCCGATGAGGTACAGGTTGGCTTTGGTAGGGTGGGAAAAACCTTTTGGGGATTTGAACTACAGGGAGTCGTTCCAGATATCGTTACTCTTGGAAAACCGATCGGCAATGGACATCCTCTCGCAGCTGTGATCACCACTGCCGAAATTGCAGAAGCCTTTGCCAACGGAATGGAATACTTCAACACCTTTGGTGGAAATCCGGTCTCCGCAGCAGTGGGTAACGCCGTACTGGATGTGATTGAAGAAGAAGATCTCCAAAAACATGCACTGACCTTGGGGAATGATCTGCTTGAACGCTGGAAGGGAATGTCAAAGTGGTGTCCGGCGCTGGGAGAAGTTCGTGGAGAGGGTCTCTTTCTTGGTATGGAGTTCGTTGCTGATCCCGTACAAAGAGCACCTTGTGCTGCCCGAGCAACCTATGTTGTGGAGCGGATGAAAGCCCAGGGATTCCTGCTCAGTACAGATGGGCCGGATCATAACGTGATCAAGTTCAAGCCCCCACTGGTTTTTCCAGAGTCTGAAGCAGAACGGCTTTGCCACAATCTCGAACAGATACTTCAGGAAGTTCCCCTGCAGCTAGCCTGAAAAGATCTACAAACACCCACCTGGATTTCAATCTCAGTTACCTTACCTATCAATTGTCAAAGGTTGGGACCTGCCAATGAGCCAGTCCTTCCAACACACCCTTCGCATAATTTTGCTGCGCTTGGTAGAACTGCTCCGCTGGAAACTTCTGCAAATATTCTTTCACTTCAGGACGTGCATTGCCTACGAGAATTCCCCGAAAACCTTCGTCAAACATTGACTGGTCGTTACCGCTGTCTCCAGCAACAATTGTGTTCGCTTCCTGCCATTTCAGTAATTCCAATAGGTAGCGCAGTGCTTTCCCCTTGTTGACCATCCCAGGCAAAATATCGACATAGTAACTTTCTCCAAAAGCAGCACAGATCACCTGGTAGCGTCCAACAGGCTCCACCATACGCCTTGAAATTTCGGCTAACCACTCAAGCGGCTGTTTGGTGTCCATAATCGCATACGAAACCTTGTGGGATGTCTGGCAATTGGCTGCCTCCAGGCTGATCACATCATTTAAGTCAATCAATCGCTGATGAACTTCCTCCGCAGAGAAGCCAAACTTCTCAAGTTGTAGTTGCCAATCGAGAAGTGGTGTCGAAAAACTACCAAAAGGAGGTAGATAAAGTTCCACTCCCGTTTGAGCAATAATGGCGTCTGGCTGAGGCAACTCCTCGTGCTTCAAGCCGTGGAGCACATCGGGATAAGGCCTACCTGTGCAGAACAGCACCCGAGCCTGGCCTGCTTGTTGGAGACGTTCGAGTTTTTGCCCAAGTTTACGCAACGATGGCAGATCTCCAGTGAGGGTAAAGTCAATGTCAAATACAAGATTCCAAGTCGGCATGCGATCCCGGCTGGTGGTGGTTGGATTCAGAGGGTTTGGTTTACCAAAGGCACTGCACGAAGAAAGCCCGCCAATAGCGGATAACTCTGTCTTTTGTTCATGAGTAGTTTAGCGGTAAAGGCTGCGAGTAAATTGAGCATAGCGCTTGCAGATGATTTATGATAGTCTTTCGGGCTTTTGCTATTTTCCCAGATTTAAACTCTTAGCACATTGGGGTAACTTTCTATGGATTTCTTTGTTCGTGAAGCTTGGGCTCAGGACGCAGCTATGGGCGGTGGTGACACAACCGCTATGCTAGTGCAGTTTGGCCCCCTTATTCTGATCTTCGCTATTTTTTATTTCTTGATTATCCGACCACAGCAAAAGCGCCAAAAAGAATTGCGAGCGATGCTGAGTGCCCTGGGCAAGGGCGATAAAGTCGTGACGAACTCTGGCATTCACGGAACGATCTTCAAGCTTGGAGAAGACACGATCACTGTGGAAATTGCTGACAAGGTCAGGATTCAGATGGATCGTGGACAAGTTTCCCGCGTTCTACAGAAAGCTAAGGATGCTAGTTCTTCAGATAGCGATTCCAAGGATGAGTCTTAAACAGGCTTCCTTCGAAACTCTTCGTTTTCAGATCTAAATAAACACCACCCATGAATGTACGTGTCAAAGGCTTGCTGATCATGTTGGTCTTTGCGGCAGCCGTTTTTTACAGTCTGCCCACTTATCAAGCCTACCAGCCTGGGGTTGATCCTCAACAATATCCAAATCGTGTGAACCTGGGGCTAGATCTCCAAGGGGGAATGTATCTCGATATCGAGATCAAGGTTGAAGAAGCGGTTAAGGAAACCGTCAGCCGTACCGCCCAGGAATTAGAAGATCTGCTGCTGGACAACTACGTCAAATTTGTTGAAGTCAGCCAGGAAAATAACGTAGTCACCTTGGAGATGGAGGACGGAGAAACCGTTAACTTAACCGAGTCCCCCTATGATCGCTTATTGGTCCAGTTCACGGCAGCAGAGCAACCCAACAACCGGACAACGTTGACGCTCCTTCCTGAAGAGTTAACTCGCATTCAAGAGAATGCAATCACACAAGCGCTGGAAGTCTTGCGTAATCGCATTGATAGCCTAGGGGTCAGCGAACCCACTCTTCAACGTCAGGGGGACAACAGCATCATCATCCAACTTCCTGGCTTGAAAGACCGAGCACAGGCAATTGAACTGATCGGCCCTCAAGCTGTTCTTGAATTTCGTATTGTCAACGACGATGCGACCCCAGCTGCCTATAATCGCTACACTGAAGTTGTGCGCTACGAGGAAATCCGCGACCCCATTACACAAGAAGTCCTCTCCCGCAATCCTTACGTACTAAGAAAAGAAGTCCTGTTGACTGGTGAATACATTCGCGATGCTCGGGTGCGTTTTGATCAGCAAACCAATCAACCTTACGTTTCTCTCTCCTTTGATTCGATTGGTGCAGATCGCTTCGCAAAACTGACTGAAAAAAATCAGGGCAAACGACTGGCAATTGTTTTGGATGACAAAGTGCAGTCAGCCCCGGTGATCAGAGAAAAAATTAGCGGTGGAGAAGCATCGATTTCAGGCCAATTCACTACAGAAGAAGCTGGCAACCTCTCTATAGTACTTCGTTCGGGTTCTCTGCCAGCCCCCATTGAAATTCGAGAAGAACGAACCGTTGGTGCTTCCCTCGGTGAAGATTCTGTTGAGCAAGGCCTTATCTCGCTGCTGCTTGGTGGGCTTCTGGTCCTGGTCTTTATGATGGTCTATTACCGGCTCGCCGGTGTCTTCGCTGCAGTCGCCTTGGTCTTCAACCTCTTACTTATCATCGCTGTCCTAGGTGGGGTCGGTGCCACCTTAACACTGCCCGGCATGGCAGGAATCGTACTGACAACAGGCATGGCAGTTGATGCAAACGTTCTGATTTTCCAGAGAATTCGTGAAGAACTCGCAAAAAGTAACAACTTGCGCAGTTCGATCAACGAAGGTTTTGATCGAGCTTTCAAAACCATCCTTGATGCTAACGTCACAACGCTCTTCGCAGCTCTAGCGTTACTACAATTTGGAACTGGCCCTATCAAGGGCTTTGCGGTCACGCTCTCTCTCGGAATTCTCTCAAGTATGTTCACTGCAATTGTAGTGACGAGATTCTTCTTTGAAATGATTTACCTCAACCGCAAGCAACTCAAAGCCATCAGCATCTGAAACATGCTCTCTCAACCATTGCAAATCCGCTTTCTCGAAAAGCGACGATACACCATCTACCTCTCGATTTTCTTGGTTCTCAGCACTTTTTTGTCCGTGCTGCTTCATGGGGGTTTGAATTATGGGATTGACTTCCGAGGAGGAACCAACGTTCAGATTCGCTTCGACAGCGAACCTGACCTGAATCAATTGCGTGAGTTATTCGCCAATCAAGGTTATGACAGCATCATGCTGCAAACCTTCGGAGCGGAGGAAGATCGAGAAATTCTACTAGGATTACCAATTGACAGCTCGTTGGGAACCGGGGAATCTCTGACAACCAACCTTCAGCAAATTCTCCAAAACGCCAACACGAACCCAGAGATCCGGCGCGTCGAGACGATTGGACCAAAAGTTGGTGACGAACTAAAAGAAGATGCTCTTTTGGCAGTTCTAATAGCTTTGGGACTGGTACTCATCTACATCAGCATTCGCTTTCAGTGGCGTTTTGGAATCAGTGCTGTGGTGTGCCTCCTACACGATGTACTTGCCGTTGTCGGAGTATTCTCGTTGTTTGACAAGGAATTCAACCTAACGATCATCGCAGCTTTGCTGACGGTAGTCGGGTATTCTCTGAACGACACCATTGTTGTGTTCGACCGTGTTCGAGAAAACCTTGCTAAGTTCCGCAAGCGTGAGACGGAAGATCTGTTGGATCTCAGCATCAACGAGACACTCAGCCGCACCTTGTTGACTTCTGCCACAACCTTGTTTGTTGTGACCATGTTGCTGCTCTTCGGTGGAGAAATTATTCACGACTTCGCATTTGCCCTGTTTGTAGGAATCCTTGTTGGAACCTACTCCTCCATCTATGTAGCCAGCCCGATTTTCTTGCTGCTTCAGGAGAAAGCGCCACCGAAACCAGCGACTCCAAGCACCACCGAACTCACCCAGGAAAGTCAATGACAGAATCTCCCAATCCAGGCTTCCAGCAGATCGCGATTGTTGGACTGGGCCTGATTGGTGGTTCCCTGGCTCTGGATCTACGACGACTACATCAGGCAGAACATCTGCTCGGTTATGACCAGCGTCCCCATCATTGTGAGGAGGCGCTCCATCGCAATCTGGTTGACTCCGCCTCAACAAATTTTGATGAAAAACTCCGCCACGCGGACCTTGTCATTCTAGCAACCCCGGTCAGTAGTTTTCCGCAAGTCCTCCACTCTATCCGTCCTCAACTTGGCTCGCATACACTTTTGTCGGATGTCGGCAGTGTAAAATCACCTCTCTTGTCAACAATTCAGGACTACCCCGAGTTGATTCCAAGATTTGTGGGGGGACATCCGATTGCTGGTGGCGAACGCTTTGGGCCCACCAGCGCACGGACTCACCTATTTGAAGGAAAACGTTTCATCCTCACTCCAAGTGAAGTGACTCCCCCCGAAGTGACCGAACGACTACAGCTGCTGTGGGAAGCTCTTGGAAGCAAGGTTGCTGTCATGAATGCAGCACAACACGATCAGATCTTTGCAGCCGTCAGCCACCTACCACACCTGATCGCCTATGCCAGCATCCAAGCCATCATTGGTTCAGATCATGAGGAAGTACTTCAGTTTTCTGGGGCTGGACTCAAGGACTTCTCACGAATTGCTTCTTCCAGTCCAGAAATGTGGACGGATATCTTTCTCGAGAACAGAGAGCACCTGCTGCCCAGACTTCGTCATCTAAAGGAGCTGTTAGGGCAATTGGATGATCATCTCGAACACGCAGACCGAGAAAAATTACAGCAATTTCTGCAGCAGGCAAAGTTTGCAAGAGACCAGTGGATTGGCTAGAGAATCTGCTTGAAAAAACTTGTACTTTTGCCTGTTGAGGCTCATCTTTTATCGTTTTATCTCGTAGATTTACGCCGATAATCATAATCGGTTGCAAATCGATTCACTGTGCTACCGAGAAGGTAGCTGTTCCTTGTCCCATGTCGTTGTAAACTCCTATGAAAGTTCAGGTTCAGGATCTCGGTAAATTGCGTCGCGAAGTGCAGATTGAAATTCCTTTCGATGACATTCGAGGGGAATATCAACACGTAAAGGATCAGTTGCGCAACACCCGCCTGCGTGGATTCCGTCCTGGCAAATTCCCCAAAGGATGGATGAAAAGCCGGTTCCGTAGTTCAATGGCCTACGAGATCCGTGAACGGTTATTTCCTCAGTTCTACACAAGAGCTCTTCAATCAGAGAATCTGATTCCAGCAGTTCCACCGACATCGTTGAATATTGACTTTGATGAGAAGAAGCCACTGAGCTTCAAGGTCGAGTTGGAAATTGCACCGACACTTCCTGAAATCGACTACGACAAGCTGGCCCTGGAAGAACAGGAACTCGAAGAAGTCACTGACAAGGATATTGATGAGATGCTCCAGCAGCTTCGTCGTGCCCGCTCCGTGCGAGAACCCAAGGAAGCTGGTGTGGTAGAAAAAGGGGATTTGGTGACTTTCGATGCTCGTGGCACTATGGATGGTGAGCCTTTGCCAGAAGAGCAACAAATCGAAAAATCCGAGTTTGAAGTGGGTGGCGAATTTTTCACTGAGTTCAGCGATGCTGTTTTGGGAATGGCTGTCGAGGAAACAAAGACTGTTACCTTGGAGATGGCCTCCACCTTTAATGATGAATTGCAGGGGAAAAGTGCAGAATTCGAAATCACTATCCAAAGTATTGAATTATTGACTCTACCAGAGTTGGATGAAGAGTTTTTCAAGTCCTACGGGCACGATACCGAAGAAGACCTGCGCAAAGCTGTTCGTGAGATGCAGTCAGAGAACAAGAAAAACAACCGCATGACAGACTACCGGGAACAGCTTTTGCCGCAACTCGTTAGGCAACTGGAAGATATTGACCTGCCCGAGAGTAGTATTGCAGAGCGAGAAAAAGCACTAAAGGAAGAAAAAAACGAAGCTGGAGAAGAGCTGACCGAAGAGCAGATCGGCCAACGGATGGAAGCACATCGTGATCGCTTACGCAGAGATTTTTTAGTAGATCACATTTTCCGAAGTGCTGCTCTTCAACTGGACGAAGCAACACTGGCCAATCGTTTCTCCAATGCTGCTGGGATGATGGGACTTTCTGCACAGGATTTTTATAATCATCGATATGGTCAAGTGATGATGAATTCGATGGTTGCAGAGTTACGTGGCGAGCAGGCACTGAACTATGTCATTGAAAAACTGATTGGACCAGAGACTGCGAGTGAGGCATCAGACAATGCAGAAGAAAAGCAAGAGGCTGCCACTGAGCAGGACTGAACCGAACGAACTAACCCCAAATTAAGAGCGAGCCGATGCCACTCATCCCGATGGTCGTCGAACAAACCAATCGAGGGGAGAGATCCTATGACATCTATTCACGACTGCTTAAGGATCGTATCGCCTTCATAGGCACCCCAATCGATGATAATGTTGCCAACTTGATGATCGCACAGTTGCTGTTCCTTGAGGCAGAAGATCCAGAGAGTGATATTTCTTTGTACATCAACTGTCCCGGTGGACTAGTCTCAGCGGGATTGGCGATTTATGACACTATGCAGTATTTGCGTCCCCAGGTGCAAACCATCTGTATTGGCCAGGCTGCCAGCATGGGGGCTATTCTTCTCGCAGCAGGAGCTCCTGGTAAAAGATATGCGCTCCCCAACTGTCGGATCATGATTCACCAGTTGATGGGTGGTTTCTCCGGACAAGCCGAGGACATTGACATCCAGGCACGGGAGATCGTACGCTTAACGGGCACGCTAAATGACGTCCTTGCCAAACATACTGGTAAAGATCCGGGACAAATTGAGCAGGACACGCAGCGTGACTACTATTTCTCCGGAGAGGAAGCCAAAGCATATGGCCTCGTGGACCATGTAATGACCAAGCGGGAAGAACCACCTGCTTCGAGCAATAGTTGATTGTAACACCAACCACTCTTTTCCATTTGCTGAGCTTCAGACCCAATTGAATGATGTTTGGGTCTTAACAATCATGGAGTCAGTATGAGCAACCAGAAAGACGCACCATTGCGCTGCTCGTTCTGTGGAAAAACACAGGATGAGGTAAAAAAGATCATTGCAGGGCCCGGCGTCTATATCTGTGATGAGTGCATAGAATTGTGCAATGACATCATGGAAGAGGAGTGGCAGCGTGAACGAGCAATGGATGACTCTGAGCAGGTGCTACTGAAGCCTGCTGACATCAAAGATGTGCTGGATAACTACGTGATTGGTCAACAGTTTGCCAAGCGCATCCTTTCTGTGGCAGTTCACAATCACTACAAGCGCATTCATGCAAATCTGCACGATAGCGATGTAGAGTTGCAGAAGAGCAATATTCTGTTGATTGGCCCGACAGGCACAGGCAAAACCCTATTGGCCCAGACCTTGGCCAAGATCCTGAACGTGCCTTTTGCAATGACTGACGCTACGACGCTGACCGAAGCTGGTTACGTTGGAGAAGACGTCGAAAATATTGTGCTGAAGCTCCTGCAAGCCGCTGATTATGATACAGAGCGCGCAGAACAAGGCATCATCTACATAGACGAAATTGATAAGATCACACGCAAGAGTGACAACCCTTCCATCACCCGTGATGTTTCAGGCGAGGGTGTACAGCAGGCCCTGCTAAAAATTATTGAAGGCACAACCGCCAACATTCCCCCTCAAGGGGGACGCAAGCATCCTCAGCAAGAATGTGTTCAGGTCGACACCTCGAACATCCTCTTCATCTGCGGTGGCGCCTTCGTCAATCTCGATCAAATCATCAAGCGACGGATTGGGGATCGGGCCATTGGTTTTGGCAGCAAGATTCAGGACAAGATCCAAGACGCAGATTTGTTGCGACAGTTGGAGCCGGAAGATTTACTGAAGTATGGCCTGATCCCAGAATTTGTGGGCAGACTCCCTGTCATCAGCACGCTGCATGACTTAGAAGAAGAACACCTGATTCAAATTCTGGTTGAGCCCAAGAATGCCTTGATTCGCCAGTACCAGAAACTTTTTGAGTTGGAAAACGTAAAGCTCTCCTTCACAAAAGGTGCTTACAAAGTGATTGCTCAAGAGGCAATCAAGCGCAAAACTGGTGCTCGTGGTCTGCGCTCGATTCTCGAGAAAGCCATGCTGGACATCATGTATGAGACTCCTTCGAACAATAATATTCAAGAAGTTGTAATCAGCGAAAATACGATTACTCAAGGTGTGCCTCCCAAGTTGATCATGCGGCAATCTGCCGACAACAACCGAAAAATGAAGGTTAGTTAAACCCCTGCCCGACCCATGCCCCAAAAACCACTAGACGTCTATGGTATCGGCAATCCATTGATGGACCTGCTGGTACACATTCCAGCGAGTTTCCTTGAGAAGCAGGAACTGGAAGCCAATCGCATGTACCTTGTTCACCAGGAACGCCAACAAGAGTTGATTGAGGAGTTGCAATCCGGTCAGCACGAAGTGATCTCTGCCCCAGGGGGATCGGCAGCTAACACGATGAGTGGGCTTGCGCTGATTGGTAGTAACGTGGCGTATACTGGCAAGCTGGGCCAAGACGAGTTAGGACAACTGTACGAAAAGTTGTTGGCAAACGAAGGAGTCACTACGCGTTTTGGCTTTGGGGAAGGTAGTAGTGGGAGTAGTCTGATCCTGGTTGGAGAAGATGGTTCTCGCACCATGAACACCTTCTTGGGGATGTGCCAGGAACTGCACCCGAGCGATATTGATGCTGAGTTGATGCAGCAGGCCCGCTACCTGTACATCGAAGGGTACCTCTGGGACACAGAAATTCAGCAGGATGCCGTCAGTCAAGCGATTGGCCTTGCCAAGAAACACGGTACAAAGGTCGCCCTCAGTCTCTCAGACCCATTCTGTGCTCAGCGTCACCAAGAAGCGTTTCACCGGCTGGTTCGTGAAGATGTCGATCTCCTCTTCTGCAACCAGGAAGAGGCTTTTGCACTACTCAACACCGAGATCTCACAGGAAGCTCTCGAATACCTGGCAGCCCAAGTGGAGACCGTTGCTTTTACGATGGGAGCCCGTGGGGCTTTGGTATGCGAACAACATGAGATGTTCTATATTGATCCTCGGCGAGTGAATGTCGTTGACACGACGGGAGCAGGTGACGCTTTTGCAGCAGGATTTCTGTACGGCCTGACTCACGAAAAGAGCATTTTTGAAAGTGGTGTGCTTGCCACTGCTATGGCAGCTGAAGTGATCCAGCATATGGGTCCTCGGCTGGACAAAGCTATCAAGGAGAAAATGCAGAGCTTTTTCGGCTCTCACAACTGACCCCACCTTCATCATCTCTACATCCATGACGCTGCCCGAATTGCTGGCTCCTGCTGGGAGCTTAGAACGCCTGAAGGTCGCTGTTCTTTACGGAGCTAACGCTGTCTATCTCTCTGGACATCGTTTCGGGCTACGCAGTGGAGCGGATAATTTCACTGATACTGAAATCATTGAAGGACTGCAGTTCGCTCATCAGCATGATGCCAAGGTCTTTGTCGTCCTCAATGCATTCCCCCATGACCAAGATCTCAAAGAGATGCCAGACTATGTGATCTGGCTGGAGCAGCAAGGTGTCGATGCCGTAATTGTTTCAGACTTGGGAACTTGTACACTGATTCATCAGTACACCAACCTGCCGATTCACCTTTCTACCCAAGCGTCCTGCCTGAACTCTTGGGCCGCTCAAGCTTGGAAAAACTTAGGAGTTCAGCGTCTCATTCTGGGAAGAGAGGTATCTGTTCAGGAAGCTGGATGGATTCGGCGCAAGGTAGGGATCGCTGTGGAGTTGTTCATTCATGGTTCGATGTGCATGGCCTACTCCGGCAACTGTGTCATCTCGAACTACACCGCTGGCAGAGACAGCAACCGTGG
>WTIF01000197.1:0-4936 GCA_011522845.1 Deltaproteobacteria bacterium | reverse complement strand
CTCCACTCTGGCAAAGTCGCCTACAGGAACTAACTCAGGAATTGGAACGAATTCCACATCGCGGTTACACCGAGGCTTCTCTGAACACACCAGCAGGGAAAGACAGTATTTATCAGGGTCATCGCAACGGAGAGCAACGTTATGAGATTGCTGGAACCGTACTGGACACCTCTGAAAATTTTCTGACACTGTTAGTTCAGAACCCCTTCACTGCCGGAGAATCTCTCGAATTTCTGACTTTCGCAGGGGACACTATTTTACTGAACACCTCTGGGCTTCTGGATATCCAACAACGACCACTGAAGCGTGCCAAGCCCAACAGCCTTGTCTTGCTCCCCAGTATTCCTCAGATCAAACCGTTGAATTTGGCTCGTCGACAAGCTGCCTAGAGTCAACGTCGAATTTCAAAATCTAAAAACTTCTCGCCCACCGCTTCTCTCTGTACATCTACAGAGGCAACTTTTGAATAGGTGGATCCCAGTTTACACTGCTCCACAAGTTGATCCAACAACGCCTCCTCACCTTGAGCGACAACCTCGACACTTCCATCGGGGCAATTCCAAACAGCCCCGGCCAGTCCTAATCTAGTTGCCTCCTGACGTACAAAGTAGCGAAAACCAACTCCTTGTACGACTCCAACAATTTTTAATTTGTACTGCAACATTCCTATTTCCCCCTACTGAGCACTGACTCCACGGAATAGCTGAACCTGCCATTTGTCCCGATATTTCTGTACAAATCCTTCGACCAGGATTTGATCTCCAAATTGCCAACTTGGTAAGCGATCCTGATACTTTTGACGCACCACTACCTCCACACCATTTTCCAGTAGTAGCAACTCTATGTAAGCACCTTTCCTAATTCTTCGTTCCAAGCGACCTGCCAACTTGATAAAACGTTTATCATAGCGAGCGAGGTCTACGCTATCTGCCTTTTGCAGCTTTGTGACATAACGACGATTTTTCCTTGAATAGACAGTCCGTCCCTCATTAGCCAAGCGTTTTAAATAACGCCGACGTGAAGCATACGTGCTCCAAATGCCTCTCTTCTCTTCATAGGCGCGGGCCTCAGCATCCACATAGCTGTCAAAATTATTGGGCAACTGGTAGCGAGCATCAAAGAGGCTATGACCTAGACCGATGAGTAGTAGATTCACATTGGCATCTTCGGCCCGTAATAGCCCTAAAGTCCGCTGATGGCGATCTCTTGGGAAGCGAGGAGACACCCAGAGTTGCAAGGGCCCATTTTGCAATCGATCTTTGAGGAAATCCCTAGCCGGCAAACCAAATTCTAGATCCTGACCCTTGTGGGATTGATTCAACTCTGGAGTATCAACAAACAGTAACCTAATTTTCTCTTCGGACTCCGTGTATTTGTTTCGATTCCAATCAACGTAAAAAGTATCTCCATCAACTACCTTGACCATCGAAGGTGCAATGGGCTTCGACTCCCAGCCAGAATTGCGCAAGTCCGTCCAAGACTCAGCAACCAAAAGTCTGGGACTGAGTAGGCATGACAGACAGGCCCAAATCAAACATATTTTTTGCAAGGGAGCACCTCTCATAAATGCTGTGATTCTCTGTAAGTTCTAAAAAGTTTGTAAAGCTGATTTTATCTGATAACACAGCTCCATATAATAGAAAAATCCTCAGATAGATCATCCACCAAAGAGTTCAATCACCTATGGATTCTGAGGATCAGAATATGTTCCATTTCAGGAAATCCTTGAGGAAAAACATGCTTTGGAAGCGGACAAAATACCTTGCAGTCTAGAGGTTTGGCTGTTAGCTTGAATCCAATTTTTCTTCATCTGAACCAACCACACTGCTTCATTTGACACACCCTCCGTCAATCTTCATTCATAGGCTTCTCATGCGATCCATTTCGCGACTGCGCCGATCGATCGGTCGCTCGTTCCTACTTTTGCTTGCTGTCTCCATGGCTCCTTCCTTTACTCTCGGTGCCGAAGGTCTCTCTGACGGTCTATATGCCGATCTGGAAACCAATCGAGGTCGAATTCTACTGAAACTCTTTTACAAGCGAGTACCGAGAACAGTAGCAAATTTTGTGGGTCTTGCTGACGGAACACAAGCTTGGAAGGATCCAATCTCTGGAGACTCTCGCAAGAGTAAGTTTTACGATGGGTTGACCTTTCACCGTGTCATTGATGACTTCATGATTCAAGGTGGTGATCCATTGGGCACGGGCAGTGGTGGCCCTGGGTATCGCTTTGCCGATGAATTCCATCCAGAATTGCGGCACGACAAGCCCGGTATTCTCTCGATGGCCAATGCCGGACCGGATACCAACGGAAGCCAATTCTTCATAACCCACAAAGAAACTCCCTGGCTCGATGACAAGCACTCCGTTTTTGGCGAAGTTGTTGAGGGCATGGATGTAGTCAATGCAATTGAGAAAGGTGACCGAATCGAACAACTGCGAATTGTAAGGCAGGGGTCGGATGCAGAAGCCTTCGATGAAATGGCAGTCATCTCCAAAGCTGATGCCGCAAGGCAAGCTTTGTCTGAGCAAAACCGAAAAGATCTCCCTGAAGCCAGTTCAGAACTTGATCCCTCTCGTGTGCCACAACCCGACCAACCCGTCGCTTCCAAAGTTGCTCTAGAGATGCTTGTGATTGGTTACCAGGGGGCTCGTATTCCAAAGCAGGATCTCTACTACGACCGAGAAGGGGCGGCTGAAGTGAGTGCAAAGCTAGCTGACCTTGCTCGTCGAAAAGGAGCAGATTTCAGCGAATTGGTTGATCGCTTTACGGATCTGCCAGAGCAAACCCGCATTCCAATGATTGATCAGGCCAATCCACAGCTACCACCATTCCTCAAACCAGCTTTCTCGCTACTGGAGGGTCAGGTCAGTGATCCAGTAGAAACTCCGCTGGGTTTCCTAATCTTCAAACGTGTATCGCTGGAATTGATTACAGCGAGTCATGTATTGATTTCCTATCAGGGAGCACTACGATCTGAACAAAGTCGCAGCAAGGACGAGGCAATGCAACTTGCCCAGCAACTGCTGGCTGAGATTCAAGATGGCCGTGATTTTGCGGAAGTTGCTAAGGAGCATTCAAATGGGCCGTCTGCCCCACAAGGTGGTATGTTGGGAGAGTTCCCCCGAGGGATGATGGTACCTGAATTTGACAAAGCAGCCTTTGCCCTGGAACCCAATACGGTCAGTGAAGTAGTTGAGACCGCATTTGGCTTCCACATCATCAAACGCATCCAATAACATTGCATGCCGGAGCAAGTCGCTACCGCTGCCATTGTGATCATTGGCAACGAGATACTTTCGGGCAAAGTGAAAGACGAGAACTCCCACTATCTCTGTCGTGAATTGCGTGATCTTGGGGTAGAGGTTCGTTCTATCGTGACCATCCCCGATGATACCGAAACGATCGGTAATGTTGTCCGGCAGGCTTCTGAAAAGTACACTTGGGTTTTTACCAGCGGAGGCATTGGCCCCACGCATGATGATCTGACGGTTCCTTCGATTGCGGCAGGTTTTCAAACCCCACTGGTTCGTTCGGAAAAGCTAGCAAAGCTGATCAGTGGCTACTACGGGAAAGAAGTGAATGAAGCCCATTTGAGAATGGCCATGATTCCAGAGGGCTCAGAGCTTCTGTTTGACGAGAGCAAGCGGGTTTCTCAAATACTCTTCCACAATATTTTGATCTTTCCTGGTATCCCCAGACTGCTTCAGCGAAGATTCCAAACCTTTCGGGAACGCTTCCGTAGCAACCCGATCTATCTGCACCAAATTTTCCTGAGTTGTGATGAGGGACAGATTGCACATCTACTGGATCAAACTCTCGTTACCTTTCCAGAACTGCAACTAGGATCCTACCCACGAACCAAGGACGAAGAGAAACACGAGGTGAAGCTCACATTGGAATCGCGAGAAGCCGCCTACTTGCAGGAAGCAGCCAATTACCTGCTTGAACAAATCCCTCCCCAGTTTATTTTGCGTAACGAATCCCCAACCTAAGACCTGCTGATGAATCCCCTACAACTAGCGGATCAATTTCGAGATCGTGGTCCTTTGCTTCACCTTGTGCTAGATGGCTGGGGAGTAGGCCCTCCTGACGACACAAATGCGCTCCACAAAGCCTCTCTGCCGATCTTTAAGCGAATCACAGAACAGTATCCTTACACCCAACTGTGGACGCATGGTACCTACGTTGGCTTACCTGGAGATAAAGATCTTGGTGGTTCTGAGGTTGGCCACATGACTTTGGGCGCTGGAATCGTCATGGAGCAAGGTCCCTCTTTGATCAAACGTATGATCGACAGTGGGGAGTTCTTTGAAAGTCCAGTACTGCAGAAGCTGACCAACAACTGTCTCCAAAACGATACGCCTCTCCATCTTCTAGGTTTACTCTCTGATGGTAATGTTCACAGCCATATTGATCATACCATTGCCCTGATTAATCATGCCTTCAAGCATGGTCTTCGTCGTTGTTATGTGCATGCTTTGCTGGATGGCAGAGATGTTTCGATTCAATCGGCACTGGACTACACGGAGCAGTTGGAGTCTCTCTTCCGTCAACTCAAAAGCCAGCGCCCAGAAATCGACTATGGTTTCGCTAGTGCAGGTGGACGAGAAAAAATCACGATGGATCGGGATCAGAACTGGTCTAAAATTCAACTCGGTTGGAATCTACATGTTCATGGGAAGGGAGAGCATCAATTTACATCGGTTCGTGAAGGGATTGAATATTTTCGCCAGCAGTCTCCCGACATCATTGACCAGGATCTGCCCGGATTTTCAATTGTGCGGGACGGAAAGCCTGTCGGACCAATCCAAGATCATCACAGCCTCATCTTCACCAACTTTCGGGCAGATCGAGCGATTGAATTCACTCATGCAATTTTGGACGATTCCTTCCCACATTTTGATCGAGGATTACGACCCCGGATTCACTATG
>WTIF01000239.1 GCA_011522845.1 Deltaproteobacteria bacterium | reverse complement strand
CAAATCCAAAAGATGAACAAGTGGTTTGGACAGTTCCATGTTCTTAAAGAAATTGATCTGGAGGTGGTCACAGGTGAACGAATTGTGATCTGTGGGCCCTCAGGTTCCGGAAAATCCACGCTAATTCGTTGTATCAATCGTTTGGAAGAGCATCAGGAAGGGCAGATCGTAGTGGATGGGATTGAGCTAACCAGTGATCTGAAGCATATCGAGCAAGTGCGGAGAGAGGTTGGGATGGTCTTTCAACACTTCAATTTATTTCCACACCTCACCGTATTGGAGAACTGTACACTGGCACCCATCTGGGTTCGCAAGCAGCCCAAGGCAGAGGCAGAGACGACCGCAATGAGTTACTTGGAGCGGGTTAAGATTCCGGATCAGGCTCACAAATATCCGGGACAACTATCGGGTGGTCAGCAACAACGGGTAGCCATCGCACGTTCGCTCTGCATGCAACCCCGCATCATGCTCTTTGACGAGCCAACCTCAGCTCTGGATCCTGAAATGATCAAAGAGGTGTTAGACGTCATGATTGAGCTAGCAGAAACAGGAATGACGATGCTCGTAGTTACCCATGAAATGGGCTTTGCCCGAACAGTTGCGAATCGCGTGATCTTCATGGATGATGGACAGATTATTGAACAAAACGAACCAGAAGAATTCTTCAACAATCCACAGAGTGACCGCACCAAGCTGTTCCTGAGCCAGATTCTACAACATTGATCGTCAACAGTTTCAAAAGTGACCGAACAAAATCAACAGAAATCTTGTCACTGAATCTCCTCAAGAGTCCAACTCTCCCGAAATTCGGGCTCTTCTCATACATCCGGCCATTTCCTAACAATTTCTGATTGCCAAACTGCCTCTGGCCATCCTTTCCTGCCCCTAACACGTTGGATCTCATCGAGATATTTCACAACAGTTTCGCCCTCATAACCCAGTTCACGTAGAACACAGCCGAGAACTGTTCCAGTTCGCCCTCGTCCTCCCCAGCAATGGACGACAACTCCTTTGCGTTCACTTAGCGACTGGAGAATGGTTCTTGTTGCTGATCGTATTTTGCTGATTTCAAGTAATGGATTCTTGGGTGGATCCCCATGAACGAGGTCCTCCAAGGGCAGGGAATAAACACTAGTCAGTGGAGTTGGGTCATGCTCCATTGGATGCAAGGAAACCAAATTATTGAAACCACAATCGTGAATCGACTGCCAAGGCCAATTGGTTTCTGGCAGACACATCCCTGCAAGTGGAACTGGATCTTGAAGTACCCAGTAAAAGTCTTCGGGAGAGCGAAGACCTTGCGCTTGGAGGCTGTTTTTCGGCGGAATCAACATTCTTGATCGCTAATTTTCTTGGACCATCATCGGAGATCTTCCGGATGTATGGATGCCCTATTCCAAAAAGGCCAAAGCAGCCCAGAAAATAACAAAAAATATTTTCTTAGGCGAGATGCAACTCTTGGCTCAAAGCGATCGACTTGCTTCGGTGAAAACCTGATTGGGAATGTTGCGATGTGATGGAAGGTCTTGAAACGGGCATTTGGGGAATTTTGGGGAAGCGTTCAAGAGGAAGACGAAACTGGATCTTTTCTTCAGTCACAGGAACTTCTTCAATTACAAGGGTTCTCCTCTTTGCCAGTCGCTCAATGAGTCGTTGTACAAGATATTCTGGAGCTGAAGCGCCTGCGGTCAGACCCAAGACGGTGACATCATCCAACCAATTCAAATTCAGTTCGTCAGGTTCCGGCACCAAACGGACTCTTTCACAGCCAGCCTGCCTCGCCACTTCGGTCAGACGTGTAGAATTTGAAGAAGTTGGGCTCCCGAGTACCAAGAAAGCTTCTGTTTTTGATGAAATGGCTCTGACTGCCTGCTGCCGGTTTGCTGTCGCATAGCAAATCGTCTCCTTGCGCGGCTCAATCAAATTAGGAAAGCGCTTGCGCAATACCCCAACGATTTGCTTGGTGTCTTCGACAGATAGTGTGGTTTGCGTGACATATGCTACTGGCTGATTCAGAGGAAGCCGAACATTTTGAGCGGCTGCAGTATCACCAACCACTTGACAGTCCTCAGTAGGTAGATGACCCAGCAGACCAAGCACCTCAGGGTGATTTTTCTTACCAATCACTAAGACCTGACAACCAGCTTTATGATGGCGCACTGCCTCCTGATGGACTCTAGCTACTAAAGGACAGGTGGCGTCAATTATAGGGAGTCTACGTTCTTTGGCAGACCTGACGACAGATGGAGGAACTCCATGTGCAGAAAAGACCACTGGCACACCATCTGGAACCTCTGATAATTCTTCAACGAAAATCACTCCTTTGGCTTCCATCTCTCTCAGAACGTGCTCATTATGAACAATCGCATGCCGAACATAGACAGGAGCCCCGTAGCGTTCCAGACAGGCTTCAACGATCTGGATGGCTCGAGTAACTCCAGCACAGAAACTCCGAGGAGCAGCCAGCAACACTTTTAGCGGGATACGTGATTCCATGAGAATTCTCGCTCAGGAGTCGAAAAGACCGGCAGAGGTCGCCGGAGGTCGAAGACTAGCCAGTGCAAAACCACATGTGGCAGTGTCAATGCCGCAAGGCCAATAAATATCACCTGCAAACCACCCCACTCCAAGGCACGGTTGGGTAGCCAAATCCAGGCAAACAGAGCCATTACCATTGCAGCCAGACTCAGAGGTCGAGCCTGCTTCCAAAATTGACGCAGTGGTTTTGCTTCATTCGGGAAAAGCCACTGTGCCATCTCTTGGCTATGCCGTAAGGAATGATGAAGGCAAAAGTAGAGAACAAAACCTTCCAGGGGAGATAATAGAACAAAGCAGAGTATGATCAGGACAGATTCTGTGATTTGTTCAATGATTTTCCCTAATGGACCACCAATCTGCCACCAGCGAGCATAAATCAGGACTCCAAGGAGACATAGAGGCGCAAAGAGTGTGGCTCCAAAAATAGCGATGCCTTGAGCATGCTCGGCCAGCTCAGGTTGAAGCAACAGGGGAGCGAGCAGTTGCCCCGTTGTTTCAGTTGCAAAAAATGCTGGAGCGCAGAGTGGTAAAAGGCCCCGAAACGCAACATGTGTCCAGTAGAGCCTTTCTCCCAGATCTAATGCCGCAGTATCTTCTTGCCCAAAGTGGAGAACTGACAACAGTAGGAAAAGAGAGAGCAGCAATTCTGGCCACTGGATCCAGCAGACGAGAACTAGCCCAAGTAGGCCCAGATAAAACAGTCCGAAACTGAATGGCCAAATTCGCCCTTGCATTGGTTCAAGCCAGGTACGGCCCACCTGATGGTCCAAAGCACCGTGTGGCAAGCCGAGTAGTGAAATCAGCAGAAACAGAAAGCCCCAGTGCCACTCTTGCCAAGCAAACCACTCCTTCATGCCTGCTAACAAGAACAGCCCACCAAGTAATAGAAAAAGTCGTTGTTGTCCCTCACTCAGTTGAATATTTGGCACTGACTAGACACCCTGAATCTGAGTAGTTTCCATTTCTTTTTTCTGCGAAAAGTTTGGAAAAAGACTTTGCTTGAGAAAGATTCCAGAGGGTAAACAAGTAGTTACTTCCCATAGATCTTTCAGTGATGCAGTATCGGCAAGAAAGCGAACGAGCGCATCAGGGTTCGCATATCGAAACAACCGCCAAAATAATTCAGGACCTCGTTGTGGATTTTGCTGAAGAACTCTTAGAAAAGTAGCGTCCAATAAGCGGGATTGGGTACTGTAATAGTCTGGGAAGTTTCCCCAGTCCCCCTTCAATAATTGATCTGCAAGCCTTTGTGCCTGACGCTGAATTGCCAAAAACGCATAGCCAGTACTGGGACGAGCTGCACCACCTGCCAGGCCCAGATGCCTGATCCTTCTTGTTGGCTGTGTGGTCGTTGGTAGCGTGGACATTGGCAGCACACCATATTCCTCTTCAATAATTTCGTAGTTCCCCGCCCCTTTTTCTTGCAGATATCTTTGTAGCTGTTCTCGATAGACACTCTTCGGCAACACCTTTGGCCCAAACCAAGTACTCTCAACTAATGCTTCTGTTGGTGAGAAGGGCAGAAGATAGATGAACGGAATACCGGGTAGAGCATTATCTGTTTCGTTGTCACTAACGCCTAGAATTTCCGCAGCATCTTTTCTTCCTTCAAAATCCATCAGAGTGACTTGCTTGCTTTGAAAACAAGCGCACTCTGTTTTTACTTTCCAGCCCATAAAATGCTGGAGCCAGTGTACATCCGGATACGTGGCTCTCCTGTTCTGCTGGTCCATCGGTCGTGTATCGATGACATACCGACCCGCATGCGTCCCTTGATGAGTTTGAATGCGAACAAGATCTTCCTCCTCCTGAACAGTCCGAACTTGCTCTCCCAGTCTCAGGATTGTTTTTGAAGATGCGTAGACTGGTGCCAGAGCCAACTTGTAAAAATGCTCTGCTCGCAAATACTGATATTGGTAAGCACCTCGGCAGTGGACAACTTCTCCTGCATAATGAACGTTCCAGCCCGACCATCGGTAGGAAACTGCATTTTCGAAACGGTGATTGAGCGTGTTCCAGAAGCACCACGTACGATCATTTGTGTACTCGCTCCGTTCTTCCAACAACAAAATGTTGAGCTGGCCCTCACCACGACCAATCAGCTCATTCACCAGAGTCAGTCCAGCACAACCAGCGCCTAGTATGATTGCGTCCCAAACTTGCACTTTAGCCAACCCGTATACATTTCAGGTGCTGGTGTAATCGTGGTTCGTGTTGCTGAGGTTTCCCTACTGGCCAGGTTTGGGTATCGAAAAGAAATTCAAACAAGCTTGTGATGGTTAACCTGCACTTACGAGACATAGAAACACGGGCTCGCCTCTCCCAAATGATCCTAGGATCGGGGTAAATTTCATCTCCAATAGCACGATAAAGTGCACGCGCTGTGAGGATTCCCAAGCGGACCCGCATGGGCAGGTAGCGCATGCCTTGGTACCCACTGCGATAATACAACTCGGCAAGATCAAGCAAGCGTTCCACAGCTTTTTCGGCTACTTGACGGGCTTCTTGATCTCCCTGAACTAGCTGCTCAGCGGATACTGGTTTCTCGCCAAGCCATTGCTGAGGTAAGTAGAGGCGACCACGTTGGGCATCTTCATGGACATCACGAGCAATATTGGTCAATTGCATGGCAATTCCTAGATCAGTCGCAAACGCCAATGCATGAGGGTCGCGGCAGCCCAACACCTGAGCCATCATTAAACCAACTGTTCCAGCAACTCGGTAGGCGTAGCAAAGAAGTTCTTCCTTCGTTTGCAGGCAGACTTCACCCAAGTCAGACACTACACCTTCAATCAAGTCTTCTACCCAACACTGTTCCACCTGTTGAACTGCCATCAGTTTACGAAACGCTTGGTTCAAAGGCTGTTTGGGCTTGTCACTCCAAAGGTCCTGACGCAGTTGATCCAGTCGGGTTTTAGCTTCTCTGGAGTCACTTGCTTCGTCCGCCAAATCATCTACATGCCGGCAAAAGGCGTACAGTAAGGAGGCGTCATTAAACTGTGATTGGGGTAACAGCCGACCAGCCCAGTGAAAGCTTTTTCCATGATAGGCCAACACCGCTGCATGACTTTTTGTCTCAGATTTCGTGTGGGATGACGATTTCTTTTTCAGAGTCCTCTGCGGAGTCGTTTTGTTGGATACAGAGGGGATCAATTGATCCAAAACTTTCGCAGAACTCAATACTCCCGGCATTCCTGCCCCAGGGTGAGTTCCAGCTCCCACAAAGTAGAGACCGTCCACTTCTTCTGACTTGTTGTGAAAACGGAAATTGGCAGATTGGGTAAACAGTGGCTGGATCGAAAATCCAGTACCATGGCGGGTCAGGAGTTCCTGCTCAAAGTAGTCGGGAGTCACAAAAAAGTCTTCTGTGATGCATTCGCACAAGCCAGGCAGAAGAGTACGCTCCAGCTCTTTGACGACAGCATCTCGATAGCGTGGCCCGACTTCCTCCCAGTTGATTCCGCTCAGGTTGTTTGGGACAGGAGAGAGCACATAAAAAGTATCACAACCAGCTGGAGCCATCGTTGGATCTGTTGCTGTCGGACGGTGCAGGTACAAGCTCATGTCTTCAGCAAGATGCTTCTTATCGAATATGTCAGCCAACAGCTCCTTGTAGCGAGGCCCCATCGTGATTGTGTGATGAGCAACCTCTGGGTATTGACGAGTTGTCCCAAAATAAAGAACGAAAAGCCCCATTGAGTAGCGCAACTGACGAAGACGCCAATTTGACCAACGCTTTCGCTGAGGAAAATCAAGTAGATGTTGGTAAACGAAGGGAGGGTCTGCATTACAAACTACTAAATCTGCTGATAATGGTTTCTCGCTGTTATCAAGTTCTACTCCGGTCACCCTTCGTTGTTGGGTAATGATCCTGGTGACCGTAGCATTCGTTTTGATTTGAACACCTTCTTCTCGGAGCAATTTCTCGAGTCCAGCCACAATAGCGCCTGTACCACCCATGGCGAAGTGCACACCCCACTTGCGTTCAAGATAATGGATCAGCGAATAAATCGAGGTTGTGGTGAAGGGATTTCCACCTACCAGGAGAGGCTGAATACTGAAAGCCTGGCGTAGACGTTCGTCTTTCAGGTGGGCTGAAACCATCTGATAGACCGAACGATAACTGCGCAGTTTCAGTAGCGCAGGAACCTGACGGAGCATCGTTGTCCATCGATGGAATGGGATGTGGGCCAGTTCGCTGAAACCCTTATCGAAAATTTGTCGTGACTCCTGGACAAGATTCAAATACCCATCGCGATCTTCAGGAGAGAGTCTTTCAATTTCATTCAGAGTACCCTCAATGGTCCCTCCATAATCGAAGGTCTCTCCATCATTGAACCGGAAGCGGTACCAAGGTTCTACTGGAACAATTTTCAAGTAATCTTCTGAGTTTCGGTTGAAGAGTGCAAAGAGTTCATCAAGTAGAAATGGCGCTGTTACGACGGTTGGTCCCGCATCATAGACAAAGCCGTTTCGGCGAAAGACTCGTGCTCTTCCCCCAAGATCTGGCTGACGCTCAACAATTGTGACCTCGTACCCTTTAGCTCTCAGACGGAGGGCTGCGGCCAGGCCTCCAAAACCAGAGCCGATTACCAGTGCTGTGGGCGATGTTGTCATGCCAGCAACTCTAGTTCTGGCTGAAAGCGTTTTTCTAACTGAGATATGACCAGCAACATGAATGAACTGAGGGGATCAGGTAGCTCAGCAGCTTCTTGGCGGCAGTTTGCAAGCGTCTCCGTAAGGTATTGAAAGCTTGCTTCCAAAACCTGAGTGTTGACAAGAGCATTGACCCAGTAGGCCAACTGCTGAGGATCACGGCGACAATTTTCATCCTTAAAGAAGATCTCAAATTGCTCTCTCACCTCTGGTGAAGATTGCTGCCAAAATTGAAGAATCACTGCGCTGACCCGACCTTCCCGCAGATCTGAACCAGGGAGATCACGACCTTTGTTGGAAGCGCACAAATCAATGATGTCGTCATGAATCTGGTAGGCAACTCCGAATCGGCCAAAAATTTGGCTCACACGACCACATTCACTTTCTTGTACACCTGAAAGGATTAGGGCGGCCTCTACCGGGAAAGAAAGCAGAGAACCTGTTTTGCAAAGTGCGATGCGCTCGTAAGTTCGTAGCGGAAGAGTCAAATCACTTTGGTGCTCCAACTCGTCTGACTGCCCTTGAATCAGCATAGCGATCTTTTCGCCAAGCAGACCGATCAATCTTGGACCACGGTAATGCTGCATACCTAGAATACCGAGCATTTCGTAAGCTTTGCTCAGCAGCAAATCTCCCAAAAGAAGCGCATTGTTTGATCCATATTGTTTCCAAACCGTTGTGCGGTTTCTTCGTGTTTCGTCTTGATCCTGAATATCGTCATGGACCAGCGATGCATTGTGAATAAATTCCGTCACACACGCTAACTGAAGCGCTGTCTTTTCATCCAAACGGTGAAGGTGTGCCGCTGCTAGGGCCAACTGTGCTCTAAAGAGTTTACCTTCTGTCATTAAATGATAGTTAGCACTGTCTTGTAAGACTCCATTCTGCCGCAAAAAAGACTTCATTTCTGCTGGCACATCTTCAATTCTTTGTGCCGCCCAATCTAAAGAATTCAGACATTTTTTTTCTGAGATAAATTCTCTACTCACTTGCTTAGTGTGGCTCAGATGCAAAGAAAGATATCGCTCTCCCAATACTCTAAAGGGATTATCGTAAACAGCGTTTGCACTCATTTCCATGAATCCTCCATATGCAGATTGGATGAAGGACCAACATTCTGCAATGAGTGTGCTTAGCCAAATTAATTATTAAAATACTGATAATATTATTAAAAAATTAAATTTAAATTTACGTGAGAAAAATAAAGCAAGTTCGACAAAAGATTTCTCATGAAATTAGAAATTACTATTTACATCACTAGAAGTAGTTTTTGTGAATTTAAATAATCAAATATCTTTCGCAGACCTATTAACATACAAAAATGACAAATTTAGAT
>WTIF01000111.1 GCA_011522845.1 Deltaproteobacteria bacterium | reverse complement strand
TTTAGGGCGATTTGCTGACCCATTGAAGCTGCACGTGCAATTGTTGGACTGTTTCCCCTTTCAACTCAATGGAACGTTGCAGATTGAGTTCAACCGTGTTGACAAAGGGGAGTTTTTCAAATTGCTGTAGAATGCTAGCAATGTGAACCGGGTCCATCAGCAACAGGATCAGGTTGGCACCAGTGGGGGTAAGCTGCATCTGCTCTAGCCAGGATTCTCCCAGGGCGTTTGAGATCGCATCCAGGTAATCAATGTTTACACGAGGGCGAGCTGCAATTTCAGCTTCCCAGGCTTTACGAGCTTGCTCGCGTTGTAGATCAATCGGGGGATTCTCCTTACGGCGTTGTTCCAGGCGGGCTTCCAGTTGTCGCAGCTCCTGGCGCAGCTGATCTCGTCGTGATTCCCAGTGATGAATGGTGAAAGCCCCACCTGCAATACTGAGCAGCACGAACAAGACGGCCACCCAACGAAGGATGCGTTTGAGTGAGGTTCGCGGACGATACCACTGAAAATTCTTCTCGGGATGTGGTGTTTGTAGAATTTGTTGAAGCAGGGAACGGTTCAGTTCTCCGTGATCATCGACCAGGCGTTGTTCCTGCCAGAGAACCTGGTCAAGCAGGTCTTCCTGCCAGAGTTCCTCGGTTTGACGTTCCCACTGGGGTAGCGACCAAAGTTGTTGCAGGCTTCCAGCATTCCAACGAAGGACCGTAGTCTGCTCCAAGCCTTTGAGAAGCCAGTCTCCTTCGGTGGACAGGGTCTGAAACCATGGTAGTAGTGCTGGCAGGACCTGTAGTGGGCGTGATCGTCCTTGTGAGAGCAAGCGTTGTAACTCGCGAGCCTGTGGACTGAGTTGGGCCAGGAGAGTTTTTGGGGGCGAACCTTTGAGATGTTGCCAACCGACAGGTTGTTGTGGTCCGGGTAGTTCGGGCAGTTGAAGATGATGACGCAGGTAGAACGGCCATTCTTCCGTACGGACAGAAATTGTCTCTGCTGCTTCCAGCCAAATCCAAGGCAGTTCCAGTAGTAATCGACAGCGTTTGTATTGCTGGCCTTTGAGCAGTTCAACAACTGTTTCAGGCTTGATGGGCTCAGTCTGTTGGTGCCAACGGAGGATTTGATTTGCCTGGATCAGGCAGCAGGAGTGTTTTCCCAACCAGATGTGCAGGGTGTGGAAGTCCTGCCAGCGTTTAGAACGCCATGCGGGGAGACGCATCTCACCCAGGTGCTCGGCCATAGATCTGTGTCCAATGACGGAGGGACGTCAGATCTAGGGATTCCAAAGATTCCTGGCGGCAGCGCCACTGCCAGTTTCCTTCTACAGTACCCGGAATGTTAAAACGGCAGCTTGCGTCCAGGTTGAGCCAATCCTGCAATGGAGCGATCGCCCAGACTGCTGAAGAAGACCAGACCAGCCTCATCAGGGCAGGACTAACAGTGCCTTCGTCCACGGATTGCTGAAGGTAATCTTGAACTTGCAGCTGTTGAGCAGCGCTCAATTCCTGCCACCATCCACGAGTGGTGTTGTTGTCGTGAGTACCTGTATAAGCGACTGCTCGAGGACTATAGCTGTGGGGTAGGAAGGGATGCTGGGGATCATTGTAGAAAGCGAATTGCAGCACCTTCATTCCTGGAAAGCCACAGTCACGTCTCAAGGCATGCACCTCTGGGGTGATGAGACCCAAATCCTCGGCTACAATCGGCAACTCCCCCAGCGCAGTTTTCAGCGATTTGAATAACTCCAAACCTGGTCCAGCTTCCCATTCGCCGACCACGGCTGTGGGTTCACTAGCAGGAATAGACCAGAAGGACTCAAATCCTCGGAAGTGATCAATCCTTACCCATTGCACCCAGCGCAGCAGCGCAGAGAGCCTTTGCTCCCAGAAGGAATAGTCTTCTGCTGCAAGAGCTTGCCAATCATAAAGAGGATTGCCCCAGCGCTGGCCGGTCTCGCTGAAATAGTCAGGCGGCACACCGGCTACGTGGGAAGGTTGTCCGTCCTCCTCCAGTTGAAACCATTGTCGATGAGCCCAAACCTCGGCGCTGTCGTAAGCTACGAAAATTGGGATGTCTCCGAAGAATTCGACCTTCCGCTGAGCGGCATAATCTCGTAGATGCCGCCACTGGTGGTCAAAGATGAATTGTTGCCATTGTACTTCGGTGATTGTGGCTGCGTGTTCGGCTCGAAACTGGGTCAGTGCTTGGGGTTCTCTTTGTGTAAAGGGAGTGGGCCATTGATCCCAGGAGGTTCCTCCACAATGTTCCTTGATTGCCATGAAGAGTGCGAAATCATCCAGCCAATGGACTTCCTGTAAACAATAATCTGCAAGGGCGTTTCGATCTTCTGCAGAAGCTTGTTGCTGAAAGTTTTGGAAGGCTTGACGCAGTTGGGACTGTTTCCAGGAGGCAACTTGGGGAAAGTCAACTTGATCAATGGGGAAATTTGGCAGGAATTCCGGAGCCTGCCAATAGCCTTCTTCCTGTAGCAACTCCAGACTAATCAACAGGGGATTGCCGGCAAATGCAGAGGGAGATTGGTAAGGGGAATAGCCAAAGGAGGTAGGCCCAAGTGGCAGGACCTGCCAGAGTGTCAAGCCAGTTGCTTCAAGCAGATCGACAAATCGATAAGCCATTGGACCCAGATCCCCAATTCCATGTGGGCCGGGGAGAGCGGTTGGATGGAGTAGAATCCCACCCCGCCGCTGTGTGAAGGCATCAGTCATTGTTACTCAAGAAAACCAGGTCACGAATATCTGGAGCGATGATTGGTTCTTCCAATTGAAAAGCGGCAGAGATGCCATAGTACTGATCCATGAAAATACGATGCTCGCCAACAACTTCCTGCTCATCCACAAGGCAATAACTCGCGCACCATTTCATCGTCAGCAGCTGCAGTAGCCAACTCACCAGTTTTATTGTTCAGCGATCCGGTTCACAGATTGATTCAGCCTGTTGTACGCAGTCCACTGGCGATGGCGTTGACCGTGATCAGCAGTGGAACCAGTAACTTTTCAGCTTCATCATCATCACCCTCAGCCTTTAGTCCACGCCACTTGGGTAGCAGGTCGAGCTGTTGCCGATGCAGACTACGCAACCCGTTACGCCGCAATTCAATACTTTTTTGAATCTTGGCTCGGCGTTCTTCCAAGGGGCCTGCGTAAAGCACTTCGAGCATGCTGCGACTTCGTTGGTACTCCGTCAAGATTTGTGGCAAGAGCCGATTGCGGACTTCGGCATTAACAACCAATTCAGCGTATTGTGTGGTCACGTCTTCGTCAACCATTGCCAGGCTTGTCGCTACGTTACTGGTCAGATAGTGGAATGGATGCCAACTCAGGTTTTCCTCACAGAGCCTGCCAAATACTTCGGGTTGGGCCTCTTGTAACTGCGATAAGGCTGTCCCAAGTCCATACCAACTGGAGAGGAAGAAACGAGACTGGCTCCAGGCAAAAACCCAGGGAATCGCCCGTAAATCAGAGAGGCTGCGCTGCCCACTGCGCCGTGAGGGACGGGAACCAATCCGGCTGGATTCAATGACGTCAATCGGCGTGGCTTCACGAAAGAAATCGATGAACCCGTCTGCTTCCAGTAGTTGCCGATAGGCCTGTCGGCTGGATTCCATGAGGTCATCCATGACCCCTTCCATCGGATTGTGCAGGCGGGGCTGATTTTCCTGAAGTAAGGAAGATCCAGCAGTCCCAGCAACCAGCATTTCCAGTTGATAGTGAGCTGTCCCCAGGTTGGCGTATTTCTGGGCGATGGTTTCCCCCTGCTCAGTCAAACGGAGATTGCCACCAATGGAACCATGAGGCAAGGCCCGGAGGAAGCGATGTGTAGGCCCGGCACCACGACTGATTGTCCCCCCTCGCCCATGGAAAAAGCGCAGAGAAATCCCGTAGGCCTGACCAACCTCCAGCAACTTCTCCTGGGCTCGGAACAAGCTCCATTGGCTCGCCAAAATACCCCCGTCCTTATTACTGTCGCTATAGCCAACCATGATCTGCTGGGTCGGTCGATCCCAACCAGTGGCCTGCTGTTGATAGCGCAGGCTGCGCTGGGTTAATGGATCTGCGAGAAAGCGCTGCATGATCGCAGGACTGGCAATCAGGTCATCAATCGTTTCGAAAAGAGGAACAATGTGGATTGGACAGATCAATCCGTCTTCTGTTTGGTGCAGCAGTCCGGCTTCGTTGGCCAATAGATAAACAGACAGTAGATCTGAAGCGCTACGGGTCATACTGACGATGAAGTTGCCAATTCCCTGCTCACCATGTGTTTCCATGTACTGACGCAGTACTCCGTAGCACTCTCGAATGGCGGTGGCTTGTGGGCCGATGGGTGTAGTGCTCAGGGCAAAGGGCCGATGTGTCTTTAGCTCCTGTTCCAGGAAATTGAGACGTGCTTCTTCTGACCAACTACCAAAGCTGGTGTCAGTAAATCCTGCAGTTTCCAGTAGTTGCTCAATAGCTTGGTCATGGAAACTACTGTTTTGACGAATGTCGAGAACGGCTAGGTGAAAGCCAAAGGTCTGTACTAACCGGATGACCGGATCCACTTCCTGCCGAGCCATTCGGCCGGCTCCTACTTCCAGCAGAGACTCTCGTAGTAAGCGTAGATCCTGGAGCAAATCCTGAGAGCGTTGGTAGCTGAATTCACTACGATTTTCCCGGGCGCTACTCTCTGGTAATGCTTGGCGGAATAGCTCGACCAACTGTCTCCAGGGCTCACGGCGGAAACCGTATACAACCTTGTCGCCTCGATGTCCGAGGGCGCTCTGCAATTCAGTGATGCGTTGCTGTAGGATTGTTGGAACGGGCTGCCGGTGTTCAGCAAGGCTGAGAGCATTGCGCAATGCCTCCAGTTGTTGTTGCAGTAGTTCCAGAGCAGTGGTACGCAGTCGTTTCAGGCAGATTTCAGTCACTTCTGCCGTGACGAGAGGGTGTCCATCACGATCACCACCCACCCAGTTTCCAAAACTCAGCCGTGGAAAATGATTAGGATCATCCAACAGGGCTGGATCAAACCCAACCTCTCGCCAAGCTTCACGGAGACGTTGATCCAGGGTAGGCAACACATTGGGGAAGACGTTACGCAGGTAGTGCAGGATGTTGTCGAGTTCCTGCTCCAGTCCTGGTTTTTCAAGGTAGATCTCACCGGTGCGCCAGAGTCGCTCGAGGATCGTGATGATTTCCTGGCGGATGCGCTCCTGCTCACTGGGAGTCCACATCTGATTTTCTCGCCGGAGCAGTAGCAGGTAAAACTCCCGATGATGGTCCAGCACCGTTGGGCGCTTGGCTTCTGTTGGGTGGGCAGTCAGCACTGGTTCCACCCAAAGATATGGAAGCCGATTGGCAATCTGCTCTCCGGTCAGTCCTGCTTCTTTCAAAGATATCAGAATGCGTCGCCACAAACCGGATTCTTGCTCGTACTCTGGATGAGTTTCGGCCACTCGGCGGTATTGGGCCTGGGCATTTTCCTCAACCATGCTCAGCAGTTGAAAAGCAATCGAGTAGGCCTGTGCGGTCCGATCTAAGTGGAAGTCCGCCTCTGGATCTAGCCGCTGTTGATGGGCTCGCATCTGCTGGGCTAAGTCGGTTTCACCCAATTCGTCCAGCATTGTGCTGAAACAGTCCATTACAAAGCTGAAGTCTTCACTAATTTTCTGGTAGACGAATTCTTCCTGCCGCATGACATCCTTGGTAGTGAGATGACAAAATTCCTCCCCAGAAATTTTCTAGTTGTCTTTGAAACAGGGATCGACTGCCGAAGATTCGCAGTCTGAAAAGAATGAAGGATCTTTTTGGATAGCAGCAATGAGTGGTCAAAATGAAGATGAATTGATTTGTGAAAAAAGCTGCGTTCGATCCAGTCAGGCGAGTTGGGTTGGGGCAGATCCTCTCAGGAAATTAAGATGCGGCAAGGTGGGAAGGGGTGCAAGCTTTCATTACGCAGTTGCGAAATCTAGAAGAGCGCCAGCCACAGCACGACAAAGAGTTCCAGGATTTGTTCTAAAGCTCCTAGGCAGTCACCAGTATAGCCCCCAAGTCGCTTGTTGAGATAGCGACGCATCAACAGTACGATCACGAGGCCTCCCACCAGAAAACTCAGTAGGAAAATACCTTCGACCAGTAAAGCTGCCAATACGACAGAGGCCAAGCCGGCAACTACCAACCGCCATGGAGAGTGAGGTGCGGCCAGCAGTCGCATTTTGCTGTGTTCGTCACGCTGTACGTAGCTACTGATATTCTGTAACAGCACGGCTCCAAAGCGGGGATAGCTGTGCATCAGCACCAAGGCTAGGGGAACCTGACTCGGCTCCAGCAACAAAAGCGCATTGCCCTTCAGCAGAAAACTAGTGATCAGACCGAGTACACCGAAAGTGCCCAGATACGAATCTTTCATGATTCGCAGTACCTGATCGGTAGTCCAGCCTCCTCCCATCCCATCACAGAAATCAGCGAAGCCATCCTCGTGAAAAGCCCCAGTGATCCAGATACCAAGAGCCAAGGTGGCCCAAATGGCCAAGCCAGTGCCCCACAAGCTTTGTAGACCAAGAAAGGCTAGCGCACAGATACCACCGATTAGCCAGCCCACCCAGGGTAGATAGCTGGAAGCCCGTTGCATCTGAACGGTGGAATAGGCAACGTGAGGGGTTGGTAGACGGGTAAAGGACTTGACGGAGAGCCAGAACGCCTGCCATTCGCGATCCAGCAAGTCAGGGATATTCAGGGACATGCCTGACTGACTCCGGCAGATTCGAAGGAAGCCATTTCATTGAGGAAGCGCACTGCAGACTCCAACAAGGGTAACGCAAGGGCCGCACCGGAACCTTCTCCGAGGGCCAGGTTCAAATCCAGTAGGGGGGTCGCGCCGATGGCATCCAGCAAATGGCGATGGCCCGGTTCTCGTGAACAATGGGCAAAAATACAGTAGTCAATCAGGTATGGATAGCTCAGCAGGGCTGGTAAAAGGGCAGCTGAGACGATGAATCCATCCACCAATATTGTGATCTGCAATTCTGCTGCCTGCAACGCGGCTCCACAGAGCATCGCTAATTCGAAGCCCCCAAAAGTAGCGAGAACCTCCCAGGGATTCTGAAGATCCTGATGGAATTCAAGAGCTTGTAGCAGCAGGTGTTGCTTGTGCGCTAGCCCTGATTCATCCAAGCCCGTACCGCGCCCAAGGCAATCTTTCAAGGGTACATTGAGCAAGCGGCTGGTCAGCAGACTAGCGGAAGAGGTGTTGCCAATTCCCATTTCTCCGAGACCAATCAGGTTTCCTCCCTGTGCATGATAATCCCGAATCAACTGAGCTCCTATTGAGATCGCTTGAGTGCATTGATTGGGCGTCATGGCCGCTTCTGTGAGGAGATTGCGCGTACCTTGAGCAATTTTCGCTGAGATGAGGTTTGCATCAGCAGGCAGTTCATCACAAACTCCGGCATCAATGACTTTCCAGTCCCAGCCATTTTGTCGACAAAACACATTGACTGCGGCTCCTCCACTGAGGAAATTCAGGACCATCTGGCGAGTGACTTCCTGGGGATAGGCGCTGACTCCGCTCTGGGCAATCCCATGGTCTGCAGCGAAGAGAAACAGGGTAGGATTTTTGATTTGCGGGGTCAGGGTTTGCTGAATTTGACCGAGCTGTAGCGCTAAAATCTCCAGCTGTCCCAAGGCCTTGAGTGGCTTGGTCTTTTGGTCAATTTTCAGTTGAAGAGCTTCCTGTTGCTCTGTGGAACGAGGTGAAATCTGAAAGGCTGAGCTAAGTGCGTGGAGAGCTGTGGGAATTTCAGGCAAAGCGTGGGGACCGTTTTTCGAGGAAAGCAGATAGTCCTTCTTGGCCATCAGAATGCTCAACGGTGCGAACCAGACCCTGACGCTCGTGTTCCAGTTGGGTTTCGAGCGGAGTGTTCCAGGATTCGTTGAGTAGTTGTTTGACCGTTGCGAAGGCGTGGCTGGAGCGGTCAGCCAAACGGCTTGCCCAACTCAGGGTTTCTGCCGTGAGTTGTTCAGGAGACACAACTCGGTTGACCAAACCCCAGTTCAGTGCCTGTTCTGCGGAGATCCATTCATCGAATGCTGCAATCTCCAGGGCACGTCCAAGTCCAACCAAACGTGGAAGGAACCAAGTTCCTCCGCCATCCAAACAGAGTCCCTGACTGGTGAAGGCTTGTTTCAGACGCGCTGTCTCGGCCATCAGTCGGAAGTCGCAGGCCAGGGCGAGGGAGAAACCACCTCCGGCTGCAGTTCCATTGATGACTGCCAGAATAGGCTTAGGGAAGCGACGGATTTCAGTGATGCAGAGGTGAACACGAGTGGCCAACTCATGAAAGGCCGTACTGGGACCCTGTGGATGTGCGCTGACCCACTTCAGGTCACCGCCTGCTGAAAACACAGATCCCTCTCCGGTAATGGCCACTACCTTGACCGATTCGTCCTGTCGGAGTTGAAAAAGGTGTTCCAACAATTCTCCAGCCATCTCTCGCGTGAAGGCATTGTAGGCCTCAGGTCGTTGGAGATGGAGCCAAGCCAGAGCATCCTGTTGTTCCAAACGTACCGGGCTCATCGT
>WTIF01000204.1 GCA_011522845.1 Deltaproteobacteria bacterium | reverse complement strand
TTGTTGCGAAAATGTGTTGTAAAGTCTCGGAATCCTTGATTTCTAAGGATTAAATCTTGACATCCAGCCCAAATGTAGTCTGAATAATGGCCCTTGTGAGAGAGTCTTTGCCATGCAGTTAAAGTTGCTGGTAGCCTTCGAATCAAAACGATTGAGGAGATGAAGATGAAAAAACTATTCTTGTCCTGTCTGTCCGTTGCCCTGATGGGTGGAGTTGCCATGGCTGGTGGTCATGAGAAAGGGACCCTTGCTGCTGTTAAATCGAAAGGACATATTCAGTGTGGTGTAAGCCAGGGTTTGCCAGGATTCTCTAATCCAGATGATCAGGGTAACTGGTCCGGGTTGGACGTTGATTTCTGCCGGGCAATGTCGGCTGCAGTTTTTGGAGATGCTGATAAGGTGAAGTACACTCCTCTTTCTGCAAAAGCTAGATTTGAAGCCCTACGCTCTGGAGAGATTGACGTTCTAGCGCGAAACACAACCTGGACAATGACACGTGATGCGACCCTAGGATTGGAATTTGTGGGAGTAAATTATTACGATGGTCAGGGCTTCATGGTGCGCAAGGACTTGGGTGTGAACAGTGCTATGGAGCTAGACGGTGCGTCGGCATGTACAAACACAGGTACTACAACCGAATTAAATCTGACTGATTTCTTCCGTGCTAATGGAATGCAGTTCGAACTAGTAGCTTTTGAAAAAGCTGATGAGGTCGTTGCTGCATACGATGCAGGACGCTGTGATGTTTACACGACAGACCGATCTGGCTTAGCTGCACAAAGAACCAAACTATCAAACCCAGGTGATCACAAGGTGCTCCCAGAAATCATTTCCAAAGAGCCTCTTGGACCGGTGGTTAGACAGGATGACGCTCAATGGGCAGATCTGGCTCGCTGGACCCTGAATGCGATGATCAATGCAGAAGAAATGGGCATCAATTCAGGTAATGTTGATTCAAAACGCAATGATAGCAACCCAGCTGTGAAAAGACTCATGGGTACTGAAGGTAACTTACATGAAGCAGTTGGAGTGAACAACGACTGGGCCTACAACATCGTCAAGCAAGTGGGCAACTACGGCGAGGTTTACGAGCGCCACGTCGGAGCTAACACACCTCTCCAGCTTGGTCGTGGTGGTACTGTAAATGATTTGTGGACCAATGGTGGTTTGATTTACGCCCCACCACTTCGCTGATTGTATAGATTTGCTTCCCTAGCCCTTCGGGGTTGGGGATTTCCCTCCTGCTTCCGCTACCTCTAGGACAAGCGCACTATGGCTGAACGGGCTTCAGCAACTTCCCTCCTAAATAACCCTCAATTCCGTGCAATCCTATACCAATTGATCATGGCCGCCCTCCTGATCTACTTGGGATGGAGTATTGTAGAAAATACGATTGCCAATATGGAAGAACGAGGAATCCGGGCTGGTTTTGGGTTTCTTCAAGAAACGGCTGGCTTTAGCATCACTATGTCGCTGGTCCCTTACGAACCTGGAGATACATATGGTCGGGTATTCGTCGTTGGGTTACTGAACACACTTCTTGTAGCAGGTGTTGGCGTCGTACTTGCGACCCTTGTTGGATTTCTAGTTGGGGTCATGCGGCTTTCTCAAAACTGGGTTGTTTCCCGCTTAGCAAATATTTACGTAGAAATTTTTCGAAATATCCCGTTGCTGCTTCAGATTCTTTTTTGGTATACCGCTGTCCTCAAACCACTACCTGGACCTCGTCAAGTATTTGAACGCGATACTGAGATCTATTTTGGAATATCAAACAGGGGAATCACAGGTCCAGAATTTGTCTTACTTGATGCTTTCTCTTTCACCACCTGGACTGCCTTACTGGGAATACTGTTTACAATTGGCATACACCGGTGGGCGAAGCGAAGGCAGGCTACAACGGGAGAGCAGTTTCCAGTTTTTTTTGCCGGGCTAGGATTGATTATTGGGTTACCAATACTTGTGTTCCTATTGTCAGGATCACCTGTTGAATTTATACCTGCGAAAATGGGTCGATTCAATTTAGCAGGCGGCATTACCATTATTCCAGAGTTTTTGGCCATCTTGCTTTCGTTAGTCCTTTATACCGCTTCTTTTATCGCAGAAATTGTCCGTGCTGGGA
>WTIF01000316.1 GCA_011522845.1 Deltaproteobacteria bacterium | reverse complement strand
AAGAACCCCAATACAATGGTGTCATTACAGCCATCACCTACCAAGAGAACAAAATCTTTCGTCAGGAAAGCTCAGTACAAACCTTGAATTACGACCCTTCCAATAATCAAGATTGGAGTTGGTCTGATTTTGAATGAGTTTGTTCAACTATAAGTTAATCAAATTTGATAATCTTATTAATTCAAGTTAATTAAGTAATCACAAAATCAATAGTCGTTCGTTTACAACGAATTCTTGCTATTTTCCGTTCACACTTTCGCAAGTCCTCCCTTGCTGCCGAACAACTTCTCGATCTAATGACAAAGATGATCGGGCAAGCTCTCCCCTCTACGGGAGGCTAGTCCAAACTATTGTGAGTTCCATCACAAAAAGGTGACTCTCCGGTTCTCTTGCACCCACACAAGTAGAAGGTCTTGGACTCTGTTGCAGTAAAGACTTTTGGTGAAAAAGTAGTTTGCTTGTGAGACCCATCACAAAAAGGTTGTTTGCTCGAAAGTCCGCAAGAACACCACGCATATTTCTTCCCTGGCTCTAGTTCCACAGCAAAGGGAGATGTTTGGGCAATTGTTGGTTCTGACACTTGATTCTCCGATATGATCATTGGTTCATTGATTGACCGAATATAGCTATTTGAACAGCTTACTTCAGATGATTGAGTTGAGAGGCTGTTTTACCAAATGGGATGTTTCTCAACCTTCAGGAACATACAGCGCAACCTCAATGTTCAGGCCCACTTCATCAGAGACCATCAATCCACCTGCGGACTGCAAGGCTTTGTTCCAAGTGACATTGAAATCTTGTCGATTGATCTGACCTGCTGCTTCAAAAGCTACCCGACCGGGCATCTTTCCCAATAGCTTCCCTTCAAGGGTAATCGGCTTGCTGACATCACGAATGGTCAGGATGCCATCTACGCGATAATTTCCATTTGCCCCAGGCGCAATGCTTGTGCTCTCAAAGGTGATTGTCGGATAACGTTCCGCGTTGAAGAAATCATCACTTCTCAAATGCCCATCCCGCTTTGCATTGTCAGTGTCGACAGAGGCAACAGAGATCTCAGCGTTCACTGAACTTAGACTCCCCGTTTGCTCATCAATTTCTGCAGTTGCTCGAACATCATTGAACTTTCCTCGGACAGTGCTGAAGAGCATGTGCTTCACTGCAAAACCGACTGTGGAGTGAACGGCGTCCAGTTGATAACGGCTGGCTGCGTGAACCCCAATGGTGCCTGCGAAGTAGGCAAAGCTGATCGTGGCCCAAAACAAAAATAAACTCTTCTTCATTTCATCTCTCCTTGACCTTGGTTAATGAGTCAACAGCAAATTTTTAGGGATCTTTGTGTTGAAGTTCCAAACAGAACATCTATGCTAAATCTGCATTTTTCAAAAATGAATAGCTAATTTATCAAAATAATTTTGCGAAATTGCAAAATGAAGCAATGGGATGATCTGCGACTTTTTCTGGCGGTCGCCAAGAATGGGACGCTTACTGGTGCAGCGGATGAACTGGAGTTGAATGTAGCCACCCTACACCGGCGGCTGAAATCTTTTGAGGAAGGCTTCGGGATCTCGCTGTTCGAAAAGGGGCCCAGAGGCTATCGTCTTACTAACGCAGGGGAAGCACTACTTTCACACACAAAAGATGTGGAGGAATCGATCTTTGCTGCCTTTCGGGCAGTGGTGGGCCATGATCAGCATGTGGCAGGAGAAATCCGCATCACCGTACCCCAAGCTATGGTTTCGCTCATATCTCCTCATCTGGTCGCCTTCTCAGCAGAACATGAACACATTCGTGTGATCTTGTTACCCGATGATGGCTTACTGGATTTAGAACGCAGTACAGATATTGCCTTCCGGGCTACCTCCCAGCCTCTGGAAAATGCAGTGGGACGCAATCTCGCAGGCATGGCTTGGTGTCGATATGCCTCCAAAAACACCACAGGTACCAACTTGCCCTGGCTACGACATGTCGGGATGGCAAGAAATCAAATCATTCAGCAGCAGCAAGATGCCCTTGCCAAAAAAGAGATTCTCCAGGTCCAGGGAGTAGCTGGAATGCTGGCTGGGCTAAAAGCTTCGGGTGCACAAGGTTTTCTTCCCTGCTTCGTAGGAGATCAAGAT
>WTIF01000242.1:26862-29100 GCA_011522845.1 Deltaproteobacteria bacterium | reverse complement strand
AGGAAAAGTATGGTGGCGGGGGCAGGATTTGAACCTGCGACCTTCGGGTTATGAGCCCGATGAGCTACCTGGCTGCTCCACCCCGCGATGTGGTGTCAGGAGTGTGGTGTTTTCACTCTCTCCCCTCCTGAAGGAGAAAGCTGGAGCGAGAGACGGGTCTCGAACCCGCGACTTTCAGCTTGGAAGGCTGACGCTCTACCAACTGAGCTACTCTCGCGGAACAACAAAGAATATTCGGAAACTACTCTACTTGTCAAGTGGGTTGTTCAAGAAATGTTCGGGGTTAGTTGCAAAGAAAGCGACATCACGTAGTGGCAAAATTGCTTTTTACTGGGTACTCAAGCAGCTTGGATGGTTTCCTGGCGAAACTGGAGTTCTGCTAGCCGACTGTAAAGCGGAGATGTCCTCATCAGCTGCTGATGGGTTCCAAGGGCAACTACATGGCCTTGATCCATGACAGCGATTTGATCCGCGTGAATCACAGTTGACAGTCGATGAGCAATCACAATGGTTGTTCTACCCTGCATCAATCGCAACAAAGCTTCTTGCACCATCCGTTCACTCTCAGCATCCAATGCACTGGTGGCCTCATCGAGCAGTAGCAACTTAGGATCACGCAGAATTGCTCGGGCAATCGCCAAACGTTGGCGTTGTCCCCCTGAGAGCCTGACACCCTGCTCCCCAAGAAAACTGTCGAAGCCCTGCGGCAGCTTGTTCAAAAATTCTTCGGCATTGGCATCTTTTGTTGCAGCAAGCATCTTCTCCTTCGAGGCATCCGGTTGTCCGTAACGTAAGTTTTCCCAAACATTGGCGCTGAAGAGTGTTGGCTGTTGGGGAACAAAAGCAATATGACGTCGAAGCTCCTCTAAGGCTAGCGAACGCAGATCAATTCCTTCAAAGTGTATGGATCCTTTGAGAGGATCATAAAAGCGCAATAGTAACTCCAACAGGGTTGATTTGCCGGCTCCTGAAGGACCAACAAGAGCCATCGTCATCCCTGGTTCAATGTGTAAATTCACTCCTTCCAGCGCAAGAGAATCAGAGCGGGATGGATAATAAAAATGTAGGTCACGAACTTCCACAGACCCACTCACTGGTGAAGTCAATAGTTGAGGGTGTAACGGGTCTATGATTTCACTTTTGGCCTCGAGCAGCTCCATCAAACGTTCTGTTGCCCCCGCTGCTCGCTGGAGGTCTCCAATGACCTCACTTAAGAAACCCAGAGAACTCGCGACAATCAACGCATAGAAGACAAAGGCGGCTAATTCACCAGGTGTTACTCTACCTGCCAAAACATCTTGACCACCCACCCACAACATGCCGCCGATTGATCCAAGAACCAGTAACATCACGACAGCAATCAAAAAAGCTCGCTGTTGAATCCGTTGAATACCAGCACCAAATGCCGACTCAACGTGTTCAGTAAAAGCCTTCTCATCTAATTGCTGATGATTCATTCCCTGAACAATCTTGATATGCTGTAAGGCTTCCCCCACATAGGCACCAACGGAAGCTACCTTGTCTTGGCTAGCCCTGGAGAGCCTACGTACTCGACGACCAAAGATGACAACAGGGGAAACCAGAAGAGGCACCGCAATCAATACGATGGATGTTAGTTTTGGGTTGGTCCAGAAGAGCCAACCGATGCCACCTAGAAAGAGGAGAATATTTCTCAGGGCCACAGATAGAGATGAGCCAATTACTGTTTGCAGAACCGTAGTGTCCGCTGTGATCCGCGCTTGAATTTCGCCACTGAGGTTGGTTTCAAAAAAACCTGGGTGTAACTGTAACAAGTGTTGAAAGACGGCCTTTCGTAAATCCGCACTGACCCGTTCTCCCAACCAGGAGACCATATAAAATCTTAAGAAAGTTCCGAAAGCTAGTAACGTTACAAGTGCCAGAAACAATAATAGTGTCTGTGTCAGGGCCTCTGGGGAACCAGCTACAAAACCTTGATCGATCAATAGGCGCACTCCTTGGCCAAGCGAAAGAGAGACGCCAGCGGTCGTGACCAAGGCTATTCCTGCGATGAGAATTCGCCATTTATAGGGCCTCAAGAAACGGAGGGCTGGAAGAAAGTTGGAGAGATGTTTGCTTTTTGCTCGGGAACTGGTGTCAAGCATTGATGTTTGAGAAGTGAAGAATGGAAACTAGAGAGATTGCTATGTGAAGCATAGTCTAACACTATGTTCTCAAACTAGAAAATGTTGTAAGTTGTTGTTCGGGGCTTTGTGTAAC
>WTIF01000242.1:0-26762 GCA_011522845.1 Deltaproteobacteria bacterium | reverse complement strand
TCTCACTTTTCAAACTGTGGTTTTTCGATGGACCGATTGGGTTGAAGAACTGTATCGATGGTTGTAAATCCTGCTTTCACTGTATAATAGCGATTATTATAAGCGACCTCACAACGTCGCATTTCCAGAAAATCCTCGATGTAAGCGCACTCCTGGATAGCGGACTTGGGGATCAACTTGGGAGGTTTTTCCTCAGCCACCTGAGGTGTGGGGTTACTATTGGAACATGCTCCAAGGAGCGCAAAGTACGTCACTACAAAACCGACTTTCAACATTATTGGATATCTCATTTTTGTTCCGGAACTTAGTGTGCTTTGTGTTGAACACGCACCTCTTCGGTCATAGCACTGGTTCAACGATTTATAAATTCAGTTGCTCGATCTCAAGATCAAAGGTTTTCAAATGAGTAAGGACAACAACCAAAGAAGGCCACCAGATGACCCATTCGAAATGCTCTTTCAGGGCTTTTCTGAGTTGGTGGAAAACCTCTCACAATTGGGGGATACTGCCCCTGAAGAGTGGGAGAAAAGTTTTCGCAATCAGGCGAATCGGACGAACTTTACTTACAACTCAAATAATCAGAATAATCGAAATTCTTCTTCGCCAAGCTCAGATCCTCCACCTACGGAAAAGCCAAAATATGACCAGGCCATTGGTGGTTTGGGAGAAAGAATAGACCGCATTCGGGAGTTGGTTGAACTACCATTGCAGAAACCAGAAGTTTTTGAACGTTTGGGCATCAAGCCTCCCACCGGGGTGTTGCTCCATGGTCCACCAGGATGTGGCAAGACCCTAATTGCACGAACTTTGGCTAAAAGTGCAGGTGTTGGCTTTTTCAGTATAAGTGGCCCAGAGATCATCAACAAATATTACGGTGAAAGTGAAGCCCGACTTCGCAAGCTTTTCGATCAAGCTCAGCGGGAAGCGCCAGCGATACTCTTTATCGATGAAATCGATGCGCTGGCTCCCAAACGTGATCAATCTTTCGGTGATCTGGAAAAACGAGTCGTGGCTCAATTACTGACCCTGATGGATGGTTTGGACGATCGGGGCCAGGTTATTATTATTGGTGCAACGAACCGGCCGAATGCTCTTGATCCCGCATTACGGCGACCCGGTCGGTTTGATCGAGAAATTGAGATTCCAGTTCCGGACCAACGAGGGCGCAGGGAAATTTTAGAAATTCACGCGAAGCCAATGCCTCTGACGAGGGGAGTGGACCTAGACGATATGGCTCGTCGGACCCATGGCTTTGTAGGGGCAGATCTGGCGGCTCTTTGTCGTGAGGCGGCGCTGCAGGCTCTACGTAGAGTACTTAAGAAAACTCCGGTGGCCGAACTCGATGCTAGTTCTATCAAGGTTGGATTACCAGACTTCGCAGCCGCTTTTCGGGAAGTTGAACCCTCGGCTCTTCGGGAAACTGTAGTCAGTGTGCCTAATGTCAAATGGGAAGAAGTTGGGGGACTTTCAAACGTCAAGTCACGTTTGATCGAAGCAGTCGAGTGGCCGTTACGATATGGGCATTTGTTTGCGCAGGCTGGTTTGCGACCATCCCGAGGAATCTTGTTGGTAGGGCCCCCTGGTTGTGGCAAGACTCTGCTGGCGAAGGCCTTGGCAACCGAAAGTCAGGCCAATTTCGTGGCGATGAAAGGCGCAGATTTACACTCGAAGTATGTGGGAGAATCCGAACAACGACTCAGAGATATCTTTCGGAGAGCGAGACAAGCTGCTCCTTGTATTCTATTTTTTGATGAACTGGATGCGTTTTTACCGGCCCGTGGAATGATGGGTCTAGATGCGGCTGTCTCTGAGCGTATTCTAGCTCAATTTCTTGTTGAAATGGACGGGATCGAGGAACTCAAGGGAGTACTGGTACTGGGTGCTACGAATCGTGTGGATCGTCTTGATGAAGCAATTCTGCGGCCTGGGCGCTTTGACGAGATCGTGAAATTTGCCCCGCCAGATGCGAAGGAGCGCGAAGAGATCCTGAGGATCCATCTCAAGCAAAAACCGGTCAGTGAAGAAGTTGATACAACTTACTTGTCTGGTCTAACGGAAGGTTGGAGTGGTGCTGAACTTTCTGCAGCCTGCAATCGTGCGGCCCTATTGGCAGTCCAAAGAGCTGTGCATGGAGAGCTTAAACGGATGAGCCCAATCACTCGTGAAGATCTTTTGCAAGCGCTGAGACAGATTCGTCCAGAGAAGTGATAAATTATGCGGAGATGCTCATAGCTTGAGAATCACTTTTTGATAGTGATTGTAACCATTGATGCTGAATCTGTCGAAGAACCTGACCATCTGGCGCAAGGCAACGCAGCAGGTGTAGGTTTGGCGCAACTTGATCAACGGCAACTTCGCTCTCTTTGGACCACTGGTGCGGTGCTGAAAATGAGTTGGGAACGTACATCAATGCGCTCGCCCAGACCGGATATTTCCCCAACCGGAATGGATTGCTGAGACCTTGTTCACTTGGACAGAGTCTGGAGCGATCTAGATACTCCAACGCACTGCCAGCGAGAAACTTAGTTTCACTTTGTAGAAGTTGAAAACGCCAGGCTTCCCCGTGAGCCAGGCGACCTGCCATGTAGGCTTCCCAAAAGCCAAGCTGAGCCCCTGCTTCCACTTCCAATACAGTCTGCTGGTTGAATTGAGAAGCCGCAAAAGGAATCACCGGATCACTATAAATCGTCAGATTTGCTTCAGCTTGTAAGGTGTAACGTAACTTTTGCTGGGCAAGGTCACCATTCTGAGAGGGATGAATACGCAACGCTCCTTGTGTCGTCAGATGAACTTGTGTGCCAGATTCTGCATGAATATGGATCTCCCACAAGTCTCCTCCAAAGATACCCGGAGCAGGACTCATCAAAATCAACTGTAACCCCGAACCATCCGGAAGCGATACGGGTCGGGTGACTTTAAAAACACTATCGGCCTGAACATCTGTCAGCCGGGTTTGCCCTCTGCGATAAGCGAAAGTTAAGTTCAGTTTGGAATGCATCAGACAGCGATGGAGTGGGGCTCACTCTCCAGCAATACTTCGGTTTGAATCCAACGAATGACTGTGTCGAGTCCTGTTTTGTCTTTGAGGTTTGTGAAGACAAAAGGACGTTCACCTCGCATCTTTTTGGAGTCTCGGTCCATTACTTCCAGAGAGGCGCCGACCAGTGGTGCGACATCAATTTTGTTGATGATCAATAAGTCCGAACGAGTTACACCGGGGCCACCTTTACGAGGAACCTTGTCTCCTCCAGAAACATCAATCACATAGATGGACGCATCAACCAATTCTGGGCTGAAACTGGCTGCTAGATTGTCCCCACCGCTCTCCACAAAGATCAACTCAAGATCTGGATGATCACTCAAAGCTTGATCAATGGCTTCAAAGTTAAGTGAAGCATCTTCTCGAATCGCGGTGTGCGGACAGCCCCCTGTTTGTACTCCATAAATCCGATCCTCCGATAAAGCCTCACTGCGAATCAAAAATTCCATATCTTCGCGAGTGAAAATATCATTGGTGACAACCGCCATTCGGTAGTGGTCACGCATTGCCTTACAGAGGCGATCCAGTAACGCTGTTTTACCTGATCCGACAGGTCCACCGATGCCGATTTTAACAACTTTTTTCATGGTTTTCTCCGAAGTGCTTAGAGTTTATTCAAGAGCGAAACAGACGGGTGTAGAGACCGGAGTGTTTCATTTGCAGCAGATCGACTCTAGGGGTGAATGAGCGTAATGGTGAATTGGAATCCTCAAGGATTTCATTCACGGTTTTTGGAATCAATCGCAACTGCTCTTGAAGTAGAACTTGTCCGGCTTGCTGACCTAGTGCAAATAAGCGCAGCGCAGCGGAAAGCGATTGATTCAAGCGACCAAAGGCGAAGCTTGCCAGCGCTATATCTTCAGAGAGGTGCTGGATTGCAAACAAAGTTGCTTGGACTGTCAGCACGTTGAGTGTTGGCAATAGCTCCTCTAGACGATCTGCAGGAAGATCGGGATAGAGATCTGCACAGGTCGTCAACAAGCGTTTTCCCAGGATGTGACTGCCATCCCTTAGTACAGTTGCGGGCTTGAGTGCGGTCAGTTCCTGATTGAGAATTTGCACGTTTTGCCAATCGTTGCCCTTTATTGCCTGCATCAGTTGACAGAGAGCAGGGCCCTCCTGCCAGCGGAAGGTCTCTGTTCGCCAAAGTTCCCACCAAGTACCAAGGTCATCTGCAGTTTGAAGAGCATTGAGTTGAATTGCCGACTCAAGACCCTCGGAATACGCGAAGGCTCCAATCGGCAAAGCGCTATCACTCAGATGCAGTACACTCAGCCACTGCTCCAGTCCGACACTTTTAGTGGGTGTGTCCACTTTGCGGGATGGCTGGGGTGAAGGGGCGTTCACTGACTTCGAAATTAATACCCAGCTGCTGGAAGAGATGCTCTGCAGCAGGTTCATGGGGGCAGACCAGTTCGAAATCCGTGATCATCAGTGGCAAGTGGCGATTCCCAATCTGGTAGGCGAGCCAAGCCCACTCTGGAGGAGTTAGCGGACGCAGAACCAAGACCGGCTCTGGAGCTTCCTGAACCTGAACCTGGCAGCGTTCTGGAGATAGTAGAAGTTGGTCTCCTTGTCGGAGGATACTTCCCGAGGGCAGTGCCAAGGCAAACTCGCGACCTCGGTCGGTCTTGCGTCTTCCATGACTGCGACAGCGCTCCTCCCAGGGAAGAGTGAGCGTGTCGATTTCCCAATCTTGCATGACAGCCCCCAAACCAGCGGGCTGGACTTCTTCAACGATGATCATGTGATCTCCCAGGGTTGTTAAAATAGAAAATAACGCTGAGCCAGCGGTAACACTTTTGCTGGCTCGCAATGAAGATGCTGCCCATCGGCACGCACCTCGTAAGTTTCAGGATTGATTTCCATTTTTGGTAAGTAACTATTCAGTGGTAGGTCCTGTTTCCGCAAGCCCCGACAACCACTGACAGCAACACAACGACGGTTGAGGCCTTGCAAGGCTCCACTGTTCAGACCAGCTTTTGAGGCGAAGTGAACGCTGGTCGCGTTAGTAGCCTGCCCATAGGACCCAAACATTCCTCGGTAGAAATTTGGTTCTGGGGTTGGGATTGAGGCGTTTCCATCTCCCATCAGCGCACCAGCTATGAAACCGCCCTTAATAATCAGCGAAGGCTTGATCCCAAAGAAGGCAGGGCTCCAAAGTACTAGATCGGCCATCTTGCCGACTTCTACAGAGCCAATCTCGTGAGATACACCGTGAGTCAGCGCTGGATTGATCGTGTATTTTGCAACGTAACGGCGGATGCGTAAGTTGTCATTGCCACTTTTGTCTTCGGGAAGTGCCCCTCGCTGCTGCTTCATCTTGCTGGCGGTTTGCCAGGTCCTGCAGATGACCTCCCCAATACGGCCCATTGCCTGAGAATCAGAAGAGAGAATGCTGAAGGCTCCAAGATCATGGAGAATGTCTTCGGCAGCAATGGTCTCAGCCCGAATTCTTGATTCAGCAAAGGCTACGTCTTCAGGAATCGAAGGAGAGAGATGGTGACAGACCATCAACATGTCGAGGTGCTCTGCCATCGTGTTAACAGTATAGGGCATCGTTGGGTTTGTGGAGGAAGGGAGAACGTTTGCTTCCCCACACAATTTCATAATGTCTGGAGCGTGTCCTCCTCCAGCACCCTCTGTGTGATAAGTGTGGATTGTGCGATCCTTGAAAGCAGCGATGGTATCCTCGACAAAACCACATTCATTGAGAGTGTCAGTATGAATTGCAACTTGCACATCGTATTCTTCAGCGACACTCAGACATTGGTCAATTGCTGCTGGGGTAGTTCCCCAATCCTCGTGTAACTTTAATCCCAAAGCCCCGGCATCCAACTGCTCTCTCAGTCCAGTTGGACTCGAGGAGTTTCCTTTCCCAAGAAACCCAAAATTCAGCGGAAAGCTCTCGATGGCTTCATACATCTTACGGATGTTCCAGGCTCCTGGAGTACAAGTTGTCGCTTTGGTACCTGTGGCTGGTCCGGTTCCCCCTCCAATCAGGGTCGTGATTCCTGAGTAAAAAGCTTCTGGAATCTGGTTGGGTGAAATGAAGTGAACATGGGCGTCAATTGCTCCAGCTGTAAGGATCATGCCCTCTCCGGCGATGATCTCTGTCGACACCCCGACTTCCATTCCAGGGGTGACACCGTCCATTATGCCTGGGTTCCCAGACTTGCCGATGCCCGTAATGCGTCCATCTCGGATGGCAACGTCTGCTTTGACGATGCCAGTGTAATCTACAATGATGACGTTCGTGATCACAACGTCCGGAGTGCCGTGTCCTCTGGTAGCTGTTGGAGACTGACCCATCCCATCTCGCAATACTTTGCCACCCCCGAAAATGGCTTCATCGCCATAGACGGTGTGGTCTTTCTCAATTTCGGCAAACAACTCGGTGTCACCGAGTCGAATCTTATCCCCAACGGTGGGCCCAAAGTGCTCAGCATAGTGATGTCTTTCCATGCGCATGATGTTTCTCCCTCAGCGTACGAAGTTGGTGGATCGTTGAAGGGCTGCCTGGCGGACTTCTGTCGTGTCCAAAATTCCCTCCACCAGACGATTAAGACCGAGGACTTCTCGACTTCCTCCCAGTTCCACAAGTTCAACCTCACGGGTATCTCCCGGCTCAAAGCGGACAGCAGTCCCTGCCGGTATATTCAGGCGCATACCGTAGGCTTCTTCCCGTGTGAAGCGTAATGAAGCGTTACATTCGAAGAAATGGCAGTGCGAACCAACCTGGATTGGACGGTCTCCCGAGTTCTCAACACGAACAGTACTTGTTCGGCGGCCTGCATTGATTTCTATTGGGGCCTCCGACAGTTGGTATTCTCCAGGAATCATGATCATCCTCCGCTTGGATGTTTAGGTTTAATTATTGGATTGGGTCGTGAACTGTAACTAATTTAGTCCCGTCTGGAAAAGTTCCTTCGACCTGAATTTCTGGAATCATTTCTGGAACACCTTCCATGACTTCCTCGGCTTTAAGGATGGTACGACCAAAAGCCATGACATCTGTCACGGAACGTCCATCCCTGATTGCTTCCAGTAATTCGGAAGTGATCAAGGCCACAGCCTCTGGGTGATTGAGCTTGAGTCCGCGAGCAAGACGCTTTCGGGCCAGTTCACCGGCAGTGAAGATAGTAAGTTTTTCTAATTCTCGAGGGGTTAGGTTCATGGCAACCCATTATTTGATAACAGATTCGAAATCTTGGTGATTTCTGCGAAATACTGGCAGAAGATTTTGACAGTTGAAAGAGCCGTATTTTGAAAATTTTTGACCACGACGTTGTCAGAGCCACGTTTTCAAAAACGTCAGGCAAGATAGCTAATTTCTGCTCGAAGGCAAACTCTAATTATAGCTGCTAAGGCTGAATAAATACTTTGAAGAATTCAGGATTTCCTCTAACTCATGTTTAAATCAGTCATTTTAGACAGTCAGCCAGCGGCGCACGTCATTTGGTTTAATCTCTTTTTCGGAGCCAGCAAGAACGACCTCACCACGATCCATGACGACATACTCATCAGCCAAATTACGAGCAAACTCAAAGTATTGTTCAACCAATAATATTGCCATTTGTCCTCTTTCCCTCAGCGTTTGAATGACCCGACCGATGTCTTGAATAATAGAAGGTTGAATTCCCTCTGTTGGTTCATCAAGTACCAACAGTTTTGGTTGGGTCACCAGGGCGCGTGCAATTGCAAGTTGTTGTTGCTGACCTCCGGAAAGATCCCCACCTCGGCGGCTTAGCATTTGTTGAAGTACCGGAAATAATGAGAAAATCTCTTCGTCAAAACGTTTGTTTTCCCTCGACAAAGAGGCGTATCCTGATCTGAGATTTTCTTCAACTGTGAGTTGTGGAAAAATCTCTCGCCCCTGTGGTACGTAGGCAATCCCCGAGCGTGCTCGCTTGAAAGTTGGCCAATTTGTAATGTCTTTTCCTTCCCAATGAATGGAGCCATCGCGGAGTGGCTGCTGGCCGATGATGGCTCGAAGTAAAGATGTCTTTCCCACCCCATTTCTTCCTAAGAGACAAGTTACACTGCCAATCGTGGCCCTCAGGTTAACCTTGCGGAGTGCTTGGCTAGCTCCGTAGTAAAGATCTGCTTGCTCTACCTGTAACATAGTTACCTCCCTAAGTAGACTTCGATCACGGTAGCATTGGATTGTACTTCGGAGTGAGTTCCCTCGGCCAGAACACTGCCTTCGTGTAAGACTGAAACCTTACAATCCAGTGCCTTGACGAATTCCATATCGTGCTCCACTACCATCACGGATTTAGAACCAGAAATTTCCTGAAGCAATTCAGCAGTCTGCTCTGTTTCTGCATCGGTCATCCCTGCAGCTGGTTCATCAACCAGTAGTAGTTGAGCATCCTGAACAAGCAGCATTCCAATTTCTAACCACTGCTTTTGACCATGAGAGAGTGAACCTGCAGAATCGTTTTGACGATCAATTAATCGAATTCTTTGGAGTACCTGTTCAACCAGCTCTTGTTGTGTTCTTGAAGGTTTAAAAGACAAAGCGGCCCAGGTTCCTCTGTTCGCCTTGAGAGCCAAGTAAAGATTGTCAGCGACACTTTGCTTTTCAAAAACAGTTGGTTTTTGAAACTTTCTCCCAATTCCAAGTTGGGCGATTTCACTCTCATCCAACAGTGCCAGATTGATCGATTGGTTGTGGTAAAAGACATCTCCTGTGTCAGGACGAACTTTGCCCGTAATTACATCCATCATTGTGGTTTTTCCGGCACCGTTTGGCCCGATGATCGCTCTTAATTCACCTGGTTCCAACAGGATCGATAAGTTGTTGAGTGCTCGAAAGCCGTCAAAGGTGACGGTTACACCATCCATGTAAAGGATACTTTCATTGAATATCTTTTCTCCATGGACCAGGATGGGCTGGTTCATAAGCCTAGTTCTGAACCAGATGGTTGTTGAGAAGTCTTCGACCTGTGTAGAAGAGGTTTAGTTTGATAAAACCGAATGCCTACGATGCCCTTCGGTAACAATACGGTCACTGCCACAAACATCCCACCAAGAACAAACAGCCAAAGTTCTGGGAGGACTCCGGTAAACCACGTCTTTGCTAAATTCACGACAATTGCTCCCAAGGCGGCCCCGTGAAGTGTTCCACGACCCCCCACGGCAACCCATATGACAATCTCGATTGAATTCAGCGGAGAAAACTCACCGGGATTAATGATCCCAACCTGAGGGACATACAAGGCGCCGGCTAGTCCTGCGAGCATGGCCGCTACGGTAAACGCAAAAAGTTTATAATTTTCTGGTCGGTATCCGAGGAAACGACTCCGACTTTCAGCATCTCTGACTGCAAGCAAAACTTTTCCATAATGAGTTTTTAGGAGCCAACTGCATAAAATGAAGCCACCCGCCAGAGCTAGTCCTGAAATGATGAAAAGCCCGCGTCTCGTTGCATCTGATTGCAGATCAATTTCTAAAACATCTTTGAAGTCCGTCAGTCCATTGTTTCCACCAAAGCCAAGTTCGTTTAAGAAGAATGCTAGCATCAGCGCATAGGTTAGTGCCTGAGTGATAATTGATAGGTAGACACCGGTTACTCTGGAACGGAAGGCAAACCAACCAAAAACTAGAGCTAGCAGTCCCGGAATTAGGAGGACCATCAGGATCGAAAAAATAAATGAATCGAACCCCCACCAGTACCAAGGTAAGGTTTCCCAATTCAAAAACACCATGAAATCAGGCAGAACTGGATGTCCGTATACCCCTCGTTCTCCAATTTCCCGCATCAGATGCATGCCAAAGGCGTAACCACCCAGTGCGAAGAAGGCACCGTGTCCGAGGCTGAGGATGCCACAATATCCCCAGACTAAATCCAGTGATAGAGCAAGTAGAGCAAAACAAAGATACTTACCCATCAAGCCTACAGCATAAGTTGGGACATAAAATGCTGAGTCTTGTGCGACCAAACCGTTCAGCACAGGAACCAGAACTACCAGAGCCAGGAGACAACCTAGAAACCATCTGGCACCCAAATCAGACAGTAAGCTGCTGAAAAAAGAGTTTGCTTGCATAATTGGATTAGTTATTTGCGGCAGCCATTTTTTGAGAAGTCAGGATTCAACGAATCGTCCCCTGAGAGCAAACATCCCTCGAGGTCTTTTCTGTAAGAACAGAATGATCAGTACAAGTACAATGATTTTTGCTGCGACAGCACCAGCGAAAGGCTCCAAAAGCTTATTGGCCAAGCCGAGGCTCATAGCTCCAAAGACAGTTCCCCAGAGATTACCAACACCTCCAAATACGACGACCATGAAGGAGTCGATAATGTAAGATTGCCCCAAATTCGGTCCAACATTAGTTAGTTGGCTGAGAGCTACACCCGCAATTCCAGCGATACCTGAGCCTAAGCCAAAGGTGAGAGCGTCTACTCGGTCTGTTCTAATTCCCATCGCGCTTGCCATCTGCCGGTTTTGAGTGACGGCACGCATTTCTAGACCAAAGTGACTTCTTTTCAAAAGAACGAATAGAGTCAGCAAGACAAATGGGACAAAGAGAATGATCGTCAAACGATTGTAGGTGATTGCAAGAAGAGGATTGATTTCCAGGATTCCCTGCATCCAACTTGGTGTCACCACGTTTTGGTTGAGGGGGCCGAAAATGCTCCTGACAGCTTGTTGGAGAAAAAGACTCACTCCAAAAGTTGCTAGTAGTGTTTCAAGAGGCCTCCCGTAGAGTAACCGGATGACAGTGCGCTCAAGAATAATCCCTACAGTACCTGCGACGAGAAAAGCTGCTGGAATTGAAATGAGTAGGGAATATTCGATAAGGTTTGGCAGTGTCTGCTGAATTATGTAGGTGGTGTAGGCTCCCAACATGATCATCTCGCCATGGGCCATGTTGATCACACCCATTACACCAAAGGTGACAGCTAAACCGATTGCTGCTAACAGCAGCACTGATCCCAAGCTCACCCCAAAAAACAGTGTCTCAACCCCCCCATAAATGTCCTCCCAGAACTGAATTTGCTTCAGGGTAGCTTGAATTTTTTCTCGGATATCTGACTCGGGTTCATTCCAATTACCTGAGGGATCTTTCTGTAGTAACTCGGTCAGAAGATTTCTGACATTAGGATCAAGAGATCCACTCAGTAGTGTAATAGATTGGCGGCGTATTTCTGGGTCAGGGTGTTTTGTTTGAAGGGTTGCCAAACTAAGCCGGAGAACTTCTCGAACGGATTCCTCTTTTTCATCGGCTAGTGCTTGTTGAAGCAAAGGTAAAATTTCCTCAGCTTGGTCATTCCGTAAATTGGTAGCAGCTTCGCTTCTTACCTGAGGATCTGGATCGGAGAGAGCTAAGCGTGCGAGAGCGTTACGCAATGTGGAGCGAATTTTGTTGTTGACCCGGATGCGGTTGAGTTGTCGAGAAGACACGCCCTTGGCTAGTTCTTCGCCTGAAAAAATATCGTAAAGGGTGTGATCATTTCGGCTGCCTACAGCTTTGACTAATTGTTTGTCACTCTTTTGTTGAAACAATTCGTTTGCAAGCATTGTCTCTAACAAGGGCCGGGCCCTCTGATCGCCAGAATCCCCCAAAGCTTTGACTGCTGACTCCACGACTGAAAATTTTTTCTGAGTCAATTTTTGTAGCATGTTGTCCCACTCCGAACCCTCTACATGGAAGGCATGAAGTAGAAGAAGCAGCAAAATGAGAGAAGTGGACCGGCGCATCGGTTGGGAATTTGTAGTAGCGGCCACAAGAGATGACCGCTAGATTGGGGAGGGATGGCTCATTGATCTACTTGATCAGGGGGCCACATGTTTGATAGTTAATAGTTTTGACCTGAGCACTTGCCATTGCTGAGGTTGTAGTTTCCACAGGCAATTGGTTGTGTCCAGTCGGCTACAATTGTTTTGCTGTCAGGTAAGAAATCGGACCATGCATCCCCAATAACTCCACCGGGAGTCTGCCAAACTGTTACAAATTGACCGTCATCCTGAATTTCGCCGATCAAAACAGGTTTGGTCAAATGGTGATTAGTATTCATCACGGCCACCCCACCAGTAAGGTTCGGATAAGTAAGTCCGTACATCGCTTCACGAACCTCATCCACTGAGGTAGTTCCAGATTTCTCCACAGCGTTTGCCCACATATTGAAGCCTATGTAGTGAGCTTCCATCGGATCATTGGTTACACGCTCGGTGTTGCCAATGAAGCCATGCCACTTATCGATAAACTCGTAGTTAATGTCTGCATCAGCACTCATGAAATAGTTCCAAGCAGCTAGGTGGCCAACTAGTGGGGCTGTATCGATGCCTGACAATTCCTCTTCTCCAACTGAGAAAGCAACGACCGGGATATCCTCTGCGGAGACACCCTGATTTCCTAATTCCTTATAAAAAGGTACGTTCGCATCCCCATTGATTGTTGAAACCACTGCGGTTTTCTTACCTTCTGAACCAAAGCTTTTGATGTCAGAGACTATTGTCTGCCAGTCAGAGTGACCAAAAGGCGTGTAGTTGATCATAATATCGGCTTCCGCCACACCTTGATCCTTTAGGTATTGCTCAAGAATCTTGTTGGTTGTTCTGGGGTAAACGTAGTCTGTTCCAGCCAGTACCCATCTTTCAACACCCAACTCATCCATCAAGTAATTGACCGCTGGAATCGCTTGTTGGTTGGGTGCAGCACCAGTGTAAAAAACATTTTTGGAGGATTCTTCTCCCTCATATTGGACAGGGTAGAAGAGTAGACCATTCAATTCCTCAAAAACCGGAAGCACAGACTTTCTTGAGACGGAAGTCCAGCAACCGAACACTACGTCAACCTTTTCAACATCCAAAAGCTCTCGGGCTTTCTCAGCAAACAGGGGCCAGTCTGAAGCAGGGTCGACAACAACAGCTTCCAATTGTTTACCCAGCAGGCCACCTTTCTTGTTTTGCTCGTCAACGAGCATCAAGACGGTATCTTTTAAGGTTGTCTCGCTGATTGCCATCGTTCCCGAGAGCGAATGAAGCACGCCCACTTTGATGGTATCTGCAGCATTGGCTAAACCAACAACCAAACCTGTCAAACCTGTCAACAGCAGGTGTTTTGCAAACGAGGATTGTCTCTTCCAATTCATAATTACCTTGGGGGTGAAGGTTTAAAATCAAGGTGAATGCCTATTTAAAAGGCATAAACAAATTTGCAGTCAGAATGCCAGAAAATATTTAGAACAAAAATTCTGCTTAATCACTGAAATTATTATAAATGATTATTAGATAATCAAATTATCCTCAAAAATAATTGGATATACGTGATTACTAATTAAATTTTTGATTAAAAATTATACATTGAATTAATTTCTTCGTTTATTATCGGCTTTTTCGTCGACAATTGAATCTTGTCGACCAAATTTTCTGTATTTTTGATGTGATTGAATACTGATTCTGGTTGAGTAGAATTTGTAAAATCTCCCAAAACTTATGAAATTAAGTTTGTGTAACTGTCAATGTCATGTTTACAGGTTTCAAATGTTGCGGAAACTTGACTTAAATAGTGGGGTATGTGATCTTGCACAATTTCTGCATCTGGTGGGTTTGTATATGTCTCCAAAAGCCCCGAGTGCAGGAAATCACTGGAGTAGAGCAATCTTCTTGAAAAGTAGCATACGGGGGGCTGTGTCCTCCTCGATAATACGGTGTCCAGAGAGCGTGGTTTATGGCTAGTGAGAAGCGCCAAATGGCACCCCTGACTTATGAATTACCTGATCCTTCCCAGTTTTTGGTACTGGACCCGGAGGAGGAGACTCTGGATGCCCAACTACTGGTGCAGGGCTTTGAGGCATTCAATCAGGCTACCCAAAAGCTTCAGGATTATTACAGGGGTATTGAGCAAAAGGTCGATGAACTGAATTCTGAGTTGGCTCGGAAAAATCGTGAGTTAGAGCAAAATCTTCTTGAGAAAGATCGAGTCAAGAGCCACCTAAATAATATCTTTGAGAGTTCTGCCCTTGGTATCGTTGTTACTGACCTTCAGGGTGAGATTCTTTCTGTAAATCAGAAAGCTTTGCGGCTTCTTAATAAGATGGCGGAGGAAGTAAGGGGCCTCCGGTTGAACGAAATCTTGGGAGAACGAATTCTTCCATTGAGGTTGACTCCAGAGTTCATGCAGAACTTGCAGCAGGGTCAAGAGCAGGAGATGACATTACGAGGGGGTGCTGGTCTCTCTCGGCAATTGCGGCTGCATCTGTCTTTGATGAAGAGTGATCAAAACGAATGGCTTGGCTTGATCATAAATATTCAGGACATTACGGATTTACGAAAACTGGAAGAAGAAGCAGAGAGAAAAAACCGCTTCACAGGAATGGGGCAAATGGCCGCCAGCATCGCGCACGAAATCCGGAATCCCCTTGGAAGCATCGAGTTGTTCACCTCTTTACTTCGTAAAGAAGTCCAAAGCGATTCATCACAACAACTGGTTCATCATATTTCCTCAGCAGTTCAGAGCATGAATCACATCATCTCGAACCTGTTGGAGTACACAAAACCTAGGCCAGTTGCTAGAGAAGTGATTGACCTTCACAAATTTCTACGAGAAAATCTAAGTTTTTTTGAACAGTTGGTTGAATACAATAGCGTCGAAATGCGGACCGATTTCTTGGCGACGAACACCAAGATTCGTGGTGAAGTTGAGCTTCTCAAACAAGTCTTTCACAACATACTGATCAACGCGATCCAAGCAATGGTTGAAGAAGGCGAAATTCGCCTGACCACTAGAAATGTACTGACTGATAACCGCAAGATGCTTGAGCGATTCACTCATGTGCCGCTCTCCCAACGCCGACACGGCATGTCTTTGTTGCAAGTGTCCATTGAAGACACTGGCACGGGTATGTCACAAGAAGTGCGCAAGCGCATTTTCGACCCCTTCTTTAGTACTAAGGAAAGAGGTACTGGGTTGGGGCTTGCAATCGTTCATAACATTATTGAATCGCATGGAGCGATCATCGACGTGGAAAGTGAAGTAGATCAGGGAACCTGCTTCACCTTGTTGTTCCCCGTGGCCCACGATGATGAAGAAATCCCAGTGGATGAACCCACGTCAACCCTTCCCAAAGAACGAGTCCATTATTGAAAGGAAGCAATATGGTTTCGCATCCCATCCTGATCGTAGACGACGAAGTCGAAATGCGGATTGCTATGTCGGAGACCCTCAAACACTGTGGGTATCCGGTTGAGCTTTCCCACAATGCAATCGATGCCCTCAAGAAATTTAAAAACAACGAATACTCGCTGGTCATCACAGACATGACGATGCCCAAGCGTAGCGGGTTAGAGTTGCTAAAGGATATCAAAGGCTTGGAGCCCTATAAGCCTGTGATCATGGCAACGGCCTACGGTACGATTGAGACTGCTGTGGAAGCAATGAAGCATGGCGCCTTCGACTACATCGTGAAGCCATTCAATTTTGAGAATTTTATTTTCATTGTTGAACGAGCGCTGGCTTATCAGGACAACAAGGGACCTATCATGTTGCGTCCCACAGAAGACAAAGGATCTACTGGCCCTACTGGTGGGGGTGCCCGTAAGCAAACGAACGGTGATCCGAAGGAAATCGTCACCCAAAATGCTGCAATGAAATCTTTGCTGGAAGTTGCACGTAACGTTTCACGAAGCAAGGCAACGATTCTCATTCAGAGCGAGAGCGGAACTGGTAAGGAATTGTTAGCTCAATATATTCACAACAATTCTGAACGGGCCAGTAAACCATTCGTAGCCGTGAATTGTGCCGCAATGCCAGATACGCTGCTCGAAAGCGAACTCTTCGGACACAAGAAGGGTTCCTTCACCGGTGCAAACCAAGATCACCGTGGAAAGTTTGAGCAAGCCCACACTGGTACGATTCTACTGGATGAAATCAGCGAGATGGCGCTTCCATTACAGGCTAAACTCCTACGTGTTCTTCAAGAGCAGGAAATTGATAAAGTTGGGGGCAAGGATCCAATCAAGGTGGATGTTCGGGTAGTAGCGACCACGAACCGTCATATGCTGGAGTGTGTCGAGTCCGGCAAGTTCAGAGAGGATCTCTATTTCCGGTTGAACGTTATTCCTCTTTCCTTACCTGCTTTACGCGAGCGCAAGGATGATATCCCTCTTCTTGTTGATCATTTCCTGACTAAGCATGCACAACTCAACGGTCGTGAGCGGCCTCAGATTGTTCAGGACGCTCTGGATGTCTTAACGAACTACAACTGGCGTGGCAACGTGCGAGAGTTGGAAAACGTGGTGGAACGCGCAATGTTGCTTTGCAACGGGAACGAAATCTTGCCACACCATCTCTTGATGCATTCACAAATGGGGAGTCGAACCATTAATGAAGACCTGGCTTCTGCAACAGCTTCGATAACATCAAAAGTCTCTGCACCCACTGTGGTAGCAACAGAACCAGTCGGTGAGTCAAACTCAAACCCGGTGAATGGACCTCTTGGAATTGAGGTAGGGATGTCAATGAAGGAAGCAGAGAAAAAGCTCATCTTTGAGACCCTGAAGGAAACCGGTGGAAATCGGACCCATGCCTCACGAATTTTGGGCATCAGCATCCGTACTTTACGAAACAAGTTGAATGAATATCGTGAAGAAGGTGAAGTTTTTGAGTTCGAAGCAGACTAAACTGAATCCGATTAGGAGCGTGATCTTTATGAGGTTGCGCTCTCCCTCCGAAAGATACCTCCGTTAGTCCATTAAAAATCTCTCGTCAAAATCCTTCTCTGGTCTGTTAGAGACTGAGTTGCCAACAATGTTTACTAGAAAACTGAGTTCTTGATAAAAAAGAATCTGCATATTTTGGCCTGCCTAGAACAGACGACGCTGCTTGATACGGTCAAGCAGGAACTGTCATTTCTGGAAAGCCACTTCCACTTAAAATATGTCTCGGCTGCCAAAGAGGCCGAAGAGTACTTGAACTCTATTCTTGATGAAGAAACATCTCTGTCCTTGTTGATTTGCAGTGATGCTTTTTCGGGAGCTGATGGTGTGGATCTAATCGTACGACTACACGAAAATTCCCACACAGCCGATGCACGAAAAATTCTTGTTTGCGAAAAGTTAGATTCTGAAAAAATCCTTAGGGCTCTGAATCATGGTGGCTTGGATTACTGCCAACAAGCACCATGGCAGGCCGGTGACTTTGCCAAGACCGTGATCAAGATTCTCAGCGAATATGTCGTCCGCTTTGTAGAACATCCCCTGCCCTACGCCTTTGTGCTGGACGAAGGCATCATTCTGCATCACCTGCGAAACCAGAACCCCACCCATTTAGATTTTAGATGATAAAAGCCCTGATCTGTGTGGCGGTTCCTCTGTTGGTTCTCTGGCTACCCATGAATCAAGTGCTGCAAGGAATTGACGTGGTACAAGTAAGAATGCTTGCCATCTTCACCCTGGCAGTTCTCTGTTGGGTACTTGAGCCGATCCCTATCTTTGCGACTTCTGTTTTATTGATCGGGCTAGAATTGTTGTTGATTTCCGACAAAGGGCCAATCTGGTTTAGGGATCCAAGTAGAATTGAGGAGATGGGAAAGTTACTTCCCTACCAAGACATACTCTCAACATTTGCCTCGCCCATCATTATGCTTTTTCTGGGAGGCTTCTTTTTGGCGATGGCCGCGACAAAGTATCACCTGGATGTCAATCTCGCTCGGGTATTTCTGAGACCTTTTGGTGAATCCCCAAAATTTGTCATGCTTGGGATGATGGTCATTACGGCGGTTTTCTCGATGTTCATGAGCAACACGGCGACCACAGCGTTGATGATCACGATCGTGACTCCTGTTCTCCGACTGTTCCCAAATGATGACTTGGGTAGGATGGCGCTGGTTCTGTGCATTCCATTAGCTGCAAACATCGGAGGAATTGGAACTCCCATTGGTTCACCACCTAATGCGGTTGCCATGAAGTATCTGGTAGGTGAGCAAGCGATAAGTTTTGGTGGATGGATGACGTTCGGAGTTCCTTTCTCGATCAGCTTGCTCGCAATTGCTTGGATATTGTTAGTGACCCTACTACCTTCTAAAAAAGAACGGATTAAGCTCATAATTGAGAGTGAGTTTCGCCGTACTCCACGCGCGTGGGTTGTTTACATTTGTTTTGCCCTGACCATCCTGCTCTGGCTTACGGGCTCTTTGCATGGAATGAATTCTTATGTTGTTGCGATGATTCCTGTAGCTGTTTTTCTGGTCAGCGGGGTGATTGGGAAGCAAGACCTCAAAAATTTGAGCTGGGATGTCTTATGGTTGATTTCTGGAGGAATCGCTCTGGGGCTTGGTCTGGAGTCAACAGGACTCAGCCATACTCTCGTTGCCAATATCCCTTTCGCTGAATTGTCACCACTAGTGATTGTAGTGATGGCAACAGTGATGGGGCTCTTGATGTCGACATTCATCTCCAATACTGCAACGGCAAATTTACTACTGCCGATTATGGCAACTCTTGGGGCAACAGTGAGCACCCTTGGCGAAATTGGTGGTTCAAAGTTGCTAGTTCTGCTGGTCACCTTTTCTTGTTCGCTTGCGATGGCGTTACCAGTCAGCACACCTCCAAATGCGATGGCTTATGCAACCGGACTACTCGCAAATCGACAACTTCTACAAATTGGTGCGTTGATTAGCGGGATTGGTTTGGTGGCTTCTTATCTGTTGGCAATGTTGCTTTGGCAAATTGGATTCTTCTAACATTTATCCTAGTTGTGCTTGTCAGTCTTCTGTAGATGCGGTATTTAGGGTTTTCAAAAAAGATTTGTAATTAAAGTGATAGAGAAATTATTCCATGGCCAAGAATATTATCCCTCGAAGTGACAACTACTCCCAGTGGTATCTGGATGTTATCAAAGCAGGTCAGCTGGCTGATTACGCTCCTGTCAAGGGATGCATGGTCATTCGCCCGAGTGGCTTTGCAATCTGGGAAGCAATGCAGGCGCGGCTGGACAGAATGTTCAAAGAAACGGGACATGTAAATGCCTACTTCCCGCTGTTGATTCCGCAAGAGTTCCTGAACCGAGAAGCTGAGCATGTTGAGGGATTCAGCCCAGAGTGTGCGGTGGTGACCATTGGGGGAGGTAAAGAACTGGAAGAGCCATTGGTCATCCGTCCAACTTCCGAAACAGTGATTGGCCACATGTATGCGCAGTGGATCAATAGCTATCGAGATCTGCCGGTTTTGATCAACCAGTGGGCTAACGTGATGCGTTGGGAAAAACGAACCCGACTTTTTCTCAGGACTTCGGAGTTCCTTTGGCAAGAGGGACACACTGCCCATGAAACCTATGAAGAAGCTCAGGAAGAGACACTCAAGATGCTGGAGGTGTATCGAAGCTTTCAGGAGGACTGGCTGGCGATTCCAGTAATTCCCGGCCAGAAATCGGAGGCTGAGAAGTTTCCTGGTGCTCTGTCTACCTACACTGTGGAAGCGATGATGCAAGATGGTAAAGCCCTTCAGAGTGCGACCTCTCATAATCTGGGGCAAAATTTTGCCAAGGCTTTTGAAATTCAGTTCTTGGATCGAAACAACCAGCAATCACTGGCTTGGACTACTAGTTGGGGAAGTTCGACACGCATGATCGGGGGACTGATCATGACCCACTCTGATGATGACGGTCTTGTCCTGCCACCTCGTATCGCCCCTGTAGCAGTTGCTCTAGTTCCCATCTTTGCAAACGATCAGGAACGGAGTCAGACACTTGAGTTTGCAGAGAAGATCAAGCAACGTTTAGCAGAACATTTGGATCACTTGAGAATTCAAATTGATGATCGAGATAATCTTCGACCAGGAGATAAGTTCTTCCATTGGATTCAGCAAGGCGTGCCGGTGAGGGTGGAAATTGGCCCAAGAGATGTCAAGCAGCAGTCCGCAATGGTTGCACGCAGAGATGTGCGTGATAAAAAATTAGTGCCCTTGGATGAGATTGCAGATCATGTGATGAGCCTGTTGCAGCAGATTCAGCGGGATCTTTATCAGAGAGCTCTTGATTTCCGAGAAGCAAATACTCGAAAAGCCAAAAGTTATGGAGAATTTAAAGAAATTCTCGAGCAAGAAGGTGGATTTATTCGGGCACACTGGAATGGCACGAGAGAGGTTGAGGATTTGATCAAAAATGAGACCAAAGCAACGATTCGATGTATTCCTCTAAACGATCAACCCGAAGCTGGGAAGTGCATTTTGACTGGGGAACACTCCAAGCAAGAAGTAATTTTTGCAATTGCCTACTGACAACCCAAGAGAAGCAGTTACAATATTGTAGTGTCATGAAAATCATTCTATCTTCATCCATTTTGAGGCCGTAAATGATTAGCTATTCCCACGTGAAACTGCTTCCATCCTCCCCCGTTTCGCTTCCTAAAACTTTCTTACTCTTACTCATCATTACTGTTGCGGCTGCTGTTTCAGCAGGTTTTGCACAGGCGCAGTCAAAAGACGACCTGCAAGCTTTGATTCGGGCTTCAAAGACGCGAGCTGCCCTTGTACAGAATGTTCAGCAAGCTGTCGTGCACATCAAGGTTGAGAAGGAGATTGCAAACACTGGCAGAAATACGCCGAATAATCCTCTCGATCTCTACAATGATGAGTTCTTTGAGCGTTTCTTTCCGGGCATGCGCCCCCCAAGAGGTCGTGGTAACGACCGGTTCCGTCAGGAAGGAATGGGATCTGGTTCAATTGTCCGTTCAGATGGTTATATTCTCACCAATCACCATGTGGTGGGAGAAGCGGATAAGATCATCGTTCAGTTATTCGATGGTAGAGAACTTGAGGCCAAGTTAATTGGTACTGATCCCGAGTCTGACATCTCCGTGATCAAAGTTGATGAGCAGGGTATGCCTGTGCTGGCGATGGGGGACTCAACTGAAATTTTGGTAGGAGAGTCCGTCATAGCTGTAGGAAATCCGTTTGGCCTCACACAGACGGTGACCTTTGGGATTGTCAGTGCCAAAGGTCGCACCGGAATTGGAATTACTGAATACGAAGATTTCATTCAAACGGATGCTGCGATCAACCCGGGAAATAGCGGTGGTCCCTTGATTAATTTGGAGGGCAAGATTGTTGGGGTGAATACGGCGATCTTCACCAGAAGTGGTGGCTATCAAGGAATCGGCTTTGCGGTTCCGATCAATATGGCTCGCCGAATTATGAATGACCTGATTGATGAGGGCCGAGTTTCCAGGGGATGGCTTGGGGTTGGAATTCAAGATGTCACTCCTGAGCTGGCCAAGGCCTTCCGGCTGAAAGATAACAAAGGGACACTGATCACAGGGGTTATGCCGGGGACACCTGCCGAAAAAGCGGGCCTCCAAAAAGGAGACGTGGTGCTGAAACTCAATGGTGAGGTTGTTGAGAACAGCAACGCCCTGAGAAATGAGATCGCAGACGCCCGAGCAGATGCTACTGTTGAGTTAGAATTGGTGCGGAATGGCGCCCCGATGAAAATGATGGTGACTTTGGATGAGCGACCCAAGCAACCATCCAGAATGGCAATCCCTCAGGAACCTCCTACACCAACACCACAACTTGGTTTTTCAGTTCAAGAATTGACCCCAGAGATGGCAGAACGCTTGGGCTACACACAGGTACAAGGTGGCGTTGTCATCACGGAAGTAGAACCAAATTCTTCAGCCTCTGAAGCAGGGCTGAGGGCTGGAATGCTGGTTGTTGAAATGGACCGTCAGAATATAGACAATTTAGCTGATTTTCGCCGTGTGGGCAGTGAACTTTCCCTGCAAGATGGAATCTTGCTGTTGGTGAGAACTCAACAAGGTTCTCAATACATCTTTTTGCAGGGGGACTGACCACGTTCTTCAACTTATAACCTGCCTTGGTCTGTGAGGGATCAGGCAGGTCCTTCTGCGAGCAAGAACTTTGATGGATCATCACAGCAATTATCTGCTTGTCTCAAATGTGAGTGACGCCTCATTTGCAATCGGTGTCGCCCATGCCCGCTCTCAAAAAATAGATATCTCTGATATTGTTGGCCTGAAAACCTTCGTCAACAGCGAGTTTTGTCCTCGTTTTCTGCTGGATGATCCGACCGAGGAGAACCTTGGCTTTGGTCTTCAAGGCAAGTCTGTCTATATCCTCTCCACCAGTTCCGCCCACTACACTCGCAATGAGTTGGCGATGCGCAATTGCCTACTTGCTTCAGCTGCCAAAGAAAATGGAGCTGAGTTTGTTGCCTTGGTCGAACCAGATCTCTTTTATTCCGCCCAAGACCGCGGGCCGAGAACTCGTAACCATCCACAAGCTTTAGATTTTACTTCTAAGGTGAAATTTGTTGGGCAACCTTGCTCTGCAGAACTCTACGCACGGATGCTGAAAGCCGCCGGGGTAGACCTAGTGATGACGGTTCACAACCACAAGCCAGAGGTAGTGAAAGAGATTTATCAAAATGTTTTTGCAGGCGAGCCATCAACCGGAAAACCACGTTATATCAATTTGGATATTGCTCATATTGTCGCAAATTACGTGTTGCGATCCGGATTGGTTCGGCTGTGGAATTACGGTGAACACGTCGGCTTTGTTGCCCCCGATGATGGGGCTGTTGATTTCGTAAGGAAAGTTCAGGAATTTTCTGGATTGCGAAATTCTGTGCTGGTCACGATGAAGAAGACACGCCATGGTCAGCGAGATGTTGAGATTGATGCATCTGATGATGTGAGCCTTCTCAAAAATCGGGATGTCTTCATTCTAGATGATATGGTTCGTACTGGGGGAACCATTGCGGCTAGCGTAAAAATGTTGGCTGAAAATCCTGCATGTGCCCCAGAGAAAATCTTCTTCTACAGCACCCACACCTACATTTGCCCAGAGGCAAGAGAAAATCTCAATTCTCCCTACCTGACACAATTCATCACAACCAACACTATCCCAAATGTTCTCAACCGAGATGACCAAGGTCGATTGCGTAAAAAGACTGTTGTACTGAAATTGGAACCCTGGATCGGTCATGCTGTTCAACATTGTCTGGAATACGGGGAAAACCCGGATGAAATTTATGATGCCTCCAGTGTTGGACATGCGGATGGATTCTACGCAGTAGACATTTCTTCCAAGAACCCGATTTCTGACCGCTCTCAACTTGGTCAATATGAGATGATGATCTGACATCATGGAAAACGAAAACGTCCTAATTCTTGGCCTGGGTGGGGTCGGTATGCACCTCACCAAGAGGCTGAGTAATGAAGGCCATGCCGTCACAGTGATTGAAACAGATCCCCATCTGATCCGTCAAGCCAGTGAACAACTGGATGTTCGGATTGTTTCGGGCAACTCTATGCAACTGCAACTCTGGGAGCATGCTCGGGCAAAGCAAATGGACTTGATGCTGGCTGTCACAAATGACGACGCCACAAACATGATGGCTGGTCTGATCGCGGATAAGTTTGGAATCAGAAGGAAGATTGCTCGGGTACGTTCACTGGATTTTGAAAAGGGAAGTGTACTGCCTGCAGAAGAACTCAAGATAGATCTGATGGTCCACCCAGAAGAACTGGTCGCGAAGGAAATCGAGCGGTTGGTACTGAGGGCTTCAGGAAATGACATGATTGATGTTTGTGAGGGACGAATGAAAGTGCTTGGTCTACGTGTGACTGAGCAGACTCCCATCGCCTGGAAAACTCCCAGGGAACTAGCGGCTGTTTATCCCTTCCCATTTCGCTTGGTTGCGATCGCTAGGGGCATTACTACGATGATTCCTGGCGCCAGCGATGTCGTGAGACCTTTTGACCAGGTCTTCTTATTTGCTCTTGAACAAGACATACCCCGCATCATGCGTGAGATGGGAGTGCAGCAGCGGACTCTTCAAAGAGTGATGATTCTAGGAGGTGGGCGAATTGGTCGTCGTGTTGCTCAGTTGCTAGAAGGTTCAATGAGTGTGGTGCTGGTTGAAAAAGATATTCATACTGCAGAAGAATTGGCAGGGATGCTGAGGAACACTCAGGTGATTCACGGAGATGGTACAGATGCCAATACATTGATCACCGCCAATCTTGATGAAATGGATACTTTCATTGCGACAACCGGCGAGAATGAGACCAACATCATCAGTTGCCTTCTGGCCAAGCACCTGATGAATAAGCAAAATCGTGATCCTAACGGAAGTGTGGGGAAAACAATTGCGCTAGTCAATAAGGAGGATTACCTCGTGCTGGCCTCTACAATTGGTTTGGACATCGCACTTAATACCAAAATTTCTGCAGCTAACGAGATCTTAAAATTTATACGCCGGAGCGAATTGTTGTCAGTGGCACACTTGCATGGTGTAGATGCTGAAGTCGTAGAACTGCTCGCCCCATCCGGATCATTGATCACAAAAAAACCTCTTCGAAAATTAGCGAATTACATGCAGGATCATAGAATCCTAGTTGGAGGTGTTGAATCACAAGGGGAATGGCGAGTGGCCGTTGGTGATACCCACATTCAACCCGGAGATCGTGTGATTGCCGTATGTCCCTCGCCGAATTTGAACGATGTCCGTAGACTGTTCCAATGAAAGAACTGGCGGTCGCTTTCGCGTTGGCAGCTTCAAGTTTAGCAGCATGTTCCGGTTCAGATTCGTATTATGTCTATCCTTCCGATTATTCAAATGAGCTAGAATACGTTTGTTTGCATGTGATGCAACGGGGTACTCGTCGGTTCATGGTCAATGATCAACATGCGGTAATCCCTTTGCAGGCTGCGGGAAGTGGCGTCTTGCCAGAAGTGCAGACAGATCTGGCACCAGGAGGATATTTCTGTGGAGCCTTTGATGATAGGCAAGTCCCCTGCTCGAAAGGGAAAACCAGCAACTTAGATGGGACGACCTGTGCCTTTTCTCGATAATTTTGTAGTGTAGTCAAATTTCTTGCGGGCTCACTATCATTTTGACTTCACAAATGAAAGGGTTTAGAACTTTTCACGGTTTTTGCACAGTTGATCGAACACTTTGAGCTTTATGGAAGAAGACTGAGTGAGTCGTGGCTGTTCACACAGCTTGTCAATTTATCTACACTACCGGTCCCCCCGGAGAGGAGCATGGATGCCTTCTAAGAGCAAAAGCACTAATCTGGTTGTTGGTTTAGATATCGGCACCACCAAGATTTGCGCAATTGCTGTCGATGCCAATAGTAAAGAACAATTACATGTTGTCGGTGTAGGAACCGCCAAATCAGAAGGTTTGCGCAAGGGCGTCGTCGTTAACATCGAAAAGACTGTCAATTCAATCAAGAAAGCCATTGAAGAATGTGAATTGATGTGTGGTCAGCAGATCAATTCTGTCTATGCTGGCATTGCTGGGCATCACATCAAGGGACAGAATAGCCGGGGAATGGTGACGGTTCACAATCGAACTGTCTCTGAAGAAGATATTCGTAGAGTGATTGATGCTGCGCAAGTCTTGATCCCAAATGATCGTGAAGTTCTTCATATTTTGCCACAAGAGTTCATTGTAGACGAACAAGATGGGGTTCAAAATCCTCTTGAAATGGCAGCAGCCCTCCTTGAAGTGAAAGTTCATATTGTCACGGGATCGGTAACTTCAGCTCAAAATATCGTAAAGTGCTGTAACCAAGCTGGCTTAGAGGTTGAGGATATTGTACTCGAACCTTTGGCTTCCAGTCAGGCTGTGCTGAGCCCTGATGAGCAGGAAGTTGGGGTCGTTTTGGTAGATATAGGAGGGGGTACAACTGATATCACAATCTACTCGGAAGGCAGCATTGTACATACAGCCGTATTGGCTTTAGGCGGAAACCATCTCACTCACGATATTGCAATCGGCTTGAGTACTCCCCTAGCGGAAGCTGAAGAGATCAAACATGAGCATGGAGTTGCTATGGTTGATCTTGTAGGGAGTGAAGAAACAATCCATGTCCCTAGTGTTGGTGGACGAAACAACCGTAGCGTTCAAAAGCAGGTCTTGGCCGAAATCATCGAAGCTCGATTCCGTGAGATCTTCGAATTCATTGCGCAAGAGATTGAAAAATCAGAATATCGCAGTGTGATGGCATCTGGTGTCGTGATCACAGGTGGAACCTGCATCATGCCTGGGGCAGATGGCTTGGCTTCACAAGTCTTAAATCTGCCAGTAAGAGTAGGCTTCCCGGAGAATGTCGCTGGCCTACAGGAGCTAATTTACTCTCCGAAATATGCTACCAGTGTGGGATTGGTGCGGTATGGAATAAACAGTAATCAAGGCAAACTGAACTTCAGCGGTGACGACACCAATATGTTCCACAAAGTCGCCCGGAGAATGAAGGAATGGTTGCATGAATTTTTCTAAACAAATTACCTCACCGATCCAAGGTGAATGAAAAGATCAGAAGGAGCATACGGTGCTTGATTTAGGATTTGCTAACATCCAACCGGTGCAAAGTGACACTCCAAACATCAAGGTCATTGGAATTGGTGGTGGGGGTGGAAACGCGATCAATCGAATGGTTGATGCGGGGGTAAGCGGTGTCGAATTCATTGCTGCAAATACAGATCTACAAGATCTCAACAAGTCTAAAGCGACCTACAAACTTCAACTTGGGCGCTCTAGTACAAGGGGCCTTGGTGCAGGTGCGAAACCAGAAGTGGGTCGTGCAGCTGCAATGGAAAGCGAAGCTCAGATCCGCGAGAGCATTGATGGGGCTGATATGGTCTTCGTCACAGCGGGGATGGGAGGTGGAACTGGGACAGGTGGGGCGCCAGTCATCTCAAGGATAGCTCGAGAATCACGCGCACTGACAGTTGGTGTCGTT
>WTIF01000267.1 GCA_011522845.1 Deltaproteobacteria bacterium | reverse complement strand
CTCTACATCGGGGAGATACTTAGCAGCGTCCTGCGCATATTTCATCAATAGTACTGCCCCAATCGCAAAATTTGGGGCAATTAACCCTCCAATGCCCTTGTCTTCAGCCAATTGCTGAAGTTCTGCCACCTGCTCCGCCAGAAGGCCACTGGTTCCAATGACGGGATGCACTCCAGCTTCCAGAATCTTACGAGTATTTTCAAACGCGACGGCAGCCGTTGTAAAATCTACCACTGCTTGGGCCTGGCTTGCCTTAATTCTGGCAATCAGATCATCACCCAGATCTGTCTGATCCACTAGCTCGAGATCTGATGCTGCTGTAACTGCTTTGACAACTTCCTGGCCCATACGGCCTTTAGCACCGTTCACCAAAACACGAATATTCTTCATTTTAGGACTTATTGAGGGTTGGAATTAGCTACAAATGAGAAGAGCAGCAAGGAAGGATGGCTTGTTTGAGTTGTGAGCTATGCGTGGGGCCAGTTCAATGTTCAAAGAAGCTGCTGGACAACTTCTGTGGAAAGTCCTCCAGCATCAGATTACGAACAAAACTCTTCTTAGAGCAAAACTCGACGAATATCAGTCAGGTACTTACCAAGGGATGCTACAAATCGAGCGGCTTCCGCTCCGTCAATCACTCGATGATCATAGGACACATCGACCGGTTGCATCAATCGAGGAATAAATTCTTTGCCATTCCAAACCGGCTGCATGCGAGAGCGTGTCAAGCCAAGGATCGCAACCTCTGGAGCATTGACCAAGGGAGTGAAAGCGGTACCCCCAATTCCACCCAGGCTCGAAATCGTCATGGAGCCTCCCTGCATGTCCTGACTCTTGAGCTTTCCGTCGCGTGCCTTGACACTCATCTCACCCAAATCACGAGCCAAGTCATAGACGCTCTTCTGGTCAACATCCCGAATCACCGGCACCACCAGACCATTGGGCGTGTCCACAGCGACACCAATATGGAAGTACTTCTTGAGGATTAGCCTCTCTCCATCCGGAGTGAGCGAAGAGTTGAAGGTTGGGAACTGCTTCAGATTTGCTGCCAGCGCCTTCATGATGAAAGCTAGTAACGTGATGCGAACACCTTGCTTGGCAGCTTCATCTTTCAACTCTTTACGGAAATTCTCCAGATCGGTGATATCTACCTCATCGTGATGTGTCACGGCCGGAATATTCAGCCAGACACGATGCAGATTCTTCCCTGAAATTTTCTTGATCCTTGGAAGATCCTGAGTTTCGATTTCGCCGAATTTGCTGAAGTCAACCTCTGGCATTGCAGGAATCCCGCTCCCAGAAGCAGCTGGTGTCGCAGCAACCCCAGATTCAGCTTTTGTGACAGCCTGCTTAACGTAATTTTGTACGTCCTCTTTAGTGATGCGATTCTTCCTGCCAGAGCCACTCAGTTTGGAGAGATCCACTCCCAATTCTCTTGCAAACTTGCGAACCGATGGACTCGCATGTGCTTTACGAAAGGCAGTTTCATCAATCTTACTCGGCTCTGCCGCTGAACTCGTGGGGGCAGCTTGAACAGGAGCTGAATCTGCCTTCGCTACTTCCGGAGTTGAAGCTGCAGGGACAGAAGGTACTGTCGCAACACCACCTGAAGTGCTCAAGCGTACAACAGCAGTTCCTGCAGAAATACGATCTCCCACCTTGACCAATACCGTTTCAATTGTGCCTGCATCTGAAGACGGCACCTCCATCGTGGCCTTGTCACTCTCCAAGGTGATCAACGGATCTTCTACATTGACAGCATCCCCTGGTTTGACAAAGACCTCGATGATTTCCACATCCTCAAAATCTCCAATATCCGGCACAATCACGTCTACGGAAGCAGAAGCTACCGGTCCTGAGGTTGGTGCTGGATCAGTGGATGGGGCACTAGCAGATGGAGTCGGAGCTTGAGCCACTTCTGTTGCAGCTTGCTCGCTGGTACCTGCTGCCTGTAGTTTCAGAATCGGAGTTCCTTCTGCAACACGGTCTCCCACCTTGACCAGCAACTCAGCCACTTGCCCATCTTCTGGGCACGGCACATCCATCGTGGCCTTGTCACTCTCCAACGTCATCACCGGATCCTCTGCCTTCAGCGAATCACCTGGCTTGACAAGGATTTCGATGATTTCTACATCACTGAAGTCACCGATATCTGGAACCTTGATTTCCTTGATCGTAGACATGTATTCACTCTCTCAAGCATAAAGTGGGTTGGTTTTTTCCGGATCAATACCGTACTTGCGAATAGCCTCAGCAACTTGCTTGGCGGGAATTTCTCCTTCGTCTGCCAAGGACTTCAGGGCAGTAACAGCGACATGGTAGCGATCCACCTCAAAGTGACTGCGAAGAGCTTTCCGGAAATCACTTCGTCCGTAACCATCCGTACCAAGAGCCGTGTATCTTCTTGGGACAGCAGCCCTTATCTGATCAGCAAAGCGCTTAACGTAGTCGGTTGCGGCAATGACTGGACCCGTCGTTTCAGCAAGACACTGCTCCACATGGCTCAACCTTGGGGTCTCTTCAGGATGTAGCCGATTCCAGCGTTCTACCTCCACGATATCACGGTGCAGTTCATTGAAACTTGGACAACTCCAGAGATCTGCCTGAACACCCCAATCTTCCGCCAACAGGTCTGCTCCAGCCATCACTTCCCGGAAAATAGAGCCACAGCCCAAAAGCTGTACTCTTAGCTTACCCGGCTTGCCCTCCTGGAATCGATACATGCCCTTGAGGATGTTCTCTTCCTGCCCTTCAGGCATCCCTGGTTGTGGATAATTTTCGTTCAGGGTGGTGATGTAGTAGAAAATGTTTTCTTGCAATTCGTTCATGCGGTAGAGGCCATTTTGGAAGATGACCGTCACCTCATGTGAAAAGGTTGGATCGTAGGAAACACAGTTGGGAATGTTGGCTGCCAGGATCTGGCTGTGTCCATCTTCGTGCTGCAGACCCTCCCCGTTCAGGGTCGTTCTACCAGAGGTTGCACCAATCAGGAACCCACGAGCCTGCATGTCGCCTGCTGCCCAGGCAAGATCTCCAATTCGTTGAAATCCAAACATCGAGTAGAAGATGTACACCGGAATCATCTGCAAGCCCGAGGAACTATAGGAAGTTGCCGCTGCAATCCAAGATGACATCGCCCCCGCTTCGTTGATTCCTTCCTGCAACAGCTGTCCTTTCTGATCTTCGCGGTAGTACATCAATTGATCACGGTCAACCGGCTCATACTTCTGTCCTTCGTGAGCATAGATTCCGATTTGGCGGAACATCCCCTCCATCCCGAAGGTCCGGGCCTCGTCAGGAACAATTGGTACCAAGCGCGGGCCAAGTTCCTTGTCACGAGTCAGCATGGTCATTGCCTGGACCAATGCCTGGGTCGTGGACATCTCACGGTCACCAGAATCCTTCAGCAAGCGCTCAAACGTGCTCAGTTCCGGAGCCTTAAGCTCATCTCCGCGCTGCAAGCGCATTGGCAGACACCCACCGAGTTTTCCACGACGCTCTCTTAGATACTGCATCTCCTCAGTGCTCTCATCTGGGCGGACCAGCTCCAGCTTGGCAACCTGCTCATCAGAAATGGGAAGACTAAAGCGATCACGGAACTTGTAAAGATCATCACTGGACATCTTCTTTTGCTGATGGCTGGGATTTGCAGCCTCTCCCGAAGCGCCCATTCCAAAGCCCTTGACCGTCTTCATCAACAGCACAGTCGGCTGACCCTGGTGATTCACCGCCGAATGATAGGCAGCGTACACCTTGAAAAGGTCATGACCACCCCGCTTCAATTTCCAGATCTCGTCATCAGTCATATTCGAGACCATCTCCAGCAATTCTGGGTATTTGCCAAAGAACTTATCGCGGGTGTAGGCGCCACCCTTGTTCTTGAAATTCTGGTACTCTCCGTCTACACACTCCTCCATCCGTTTACGCAGCAAACCCTTTGGGTCCTTGGCAAGAAGTGGATCCCAGCTACCACCCCACAGTACCTTGATCACGTTCCAACCTTCTCCGCGGAAGGCTCCTTCCAACTCCTGAATGATTTTGCCATTCCCACGCACAGGGCCATCAAGTCGCTGGAGATTACAGTTGATCACGAAGATCAGGTTGTCCAACTTCTCACGAGTTGCTAGGCCAATAGCTCCCAGTGTTTCCGGCTCGTCTGTCTCTCCATCACCAAGGAAGGCCCAGACCTTTCGGTTGCTGGTATCCGCCAGACCACGATTGTGAAGGTACTTGAGGAAGCGCGCCTGGTAGATCGCCATGATCGGTCCCAGTCCCATTGAAACCGTTGGGAACTGCCAGAATTCGGGCATCAACCAGGGGTGTGGGTAGGAAGAAACACCATTGCCGCCAGCTTCTTGTCGGAAATTCAGCAGATGCTCTTCGCTGAGCCGCCCTTCCAGAAAAGCTCTGGAATAAACTCCGGGTGCAGAGTGCCCCTGAAAATAAACAAGATCACCGCCATGATTGTCGTGACGCGCGTGCCAGAAGTGGTTGAAGCCCACTTCATAGAGCAAAGCAGAAGAGGCATAACTGGCGATGTGACCCCCAAGTTCTGAACTCTCTTTGTTCGCCTTGAGGACCATTGCCATTGCATTCCAGCGTACAAATGCCTGCAGACGCTCCTCCACGTCTGGATTGCCTTCTGGTCTGGCTTCCAGTTCAGTAGGGATCGTGTTTTGGTATGGTGTATACGCAGAATAGGGAGTATCGACGCCCGCAATTTGCGCCTGATCAATCAGTCGACGCATTAAATACTGAGCCCGCTCCCTGCCTTCGTGGGCAATTACGGCTTCCAAGGCCTCTTGCCACTCTTGCGTTTCTTGTGGATCAATGTCATGGACCGGTGTGTTCATTGCGTTTCCTTCATGTTCTCAAGGCAATAGTTGATGCTGAAGAAACTCTCAGCCGGAGTAGCAAAAACGACTAAGTTATCTGTCAATGTCACTATAATCAAGAGTTGGTAACCCATCGCTTTGCCAAAAATCAGGCTTATCGGACACTCTGCCAAAATGTAGTGAGCAATCTGAACCCAATTGCTTCATCAAAATCACCTCACTTTGAACATTTTTTGTTGTGAGTTTACAAATCTAAATGCAAGAGAAAACATCGTACATTTTCCAGGCAATTAAATGATCGAAAGGCAATGATTCTCTAGCCTAAGCATTGCAAACCTTCACAAATTATGTGAACTTAAATGATCTTAGCCAACACATCCTTCGAAAATTCATGGATTTAGAAAAAATCTTAGCCCTCACAAAGAATTTGAGCGTCTTAATTGTTGAAGATGAACTCGCGTTGCGAGAGTCCTTCCAGTTTCTACTGCAGAACCTGTTTGCCGAGGTCGACACCGCAGAAGATGGCCAAGAAGCTCTCAACAAAATGGATGAGCGAGATTACGATATCGTCTTAACAGACCTGAGCATGCCTCGCATGAGCGGACTAAGACTGGTGGACACAATCCGTACGAAATCACAATCTCAGATCGTGGTTGCGATCAGTGCTCATGACGATGAAGAATTTGCAGAAGCCTTAGCTCCCTACAATGTGAAACTACTCACCAAGCCTCTCGAAATGGATGAGCTATTTGAAACGCTGGTTCCACTTTGTGAACAACTGCGCTAAGCCCCACACAGATTTTCCACCACTGCCCATCAGAGTCGCAACAAGATTTTTTGAATTTCATTGAGTGCTGATTTGCGAGTCACGCATTCATGCAGAGGCAGATTCTGCTGACGACAAAATTGGTGAATCTGTTTTCGATGTGACTCAAAATTCTCAAGATACCGAGACCAATCGGCAGACTGCATTTGCCTTTTTTGCTCTGGGCTCTCGAGATGCTGCAGATAATCTGGATTTTCTCCTTCCCCCAATTCCAACGGATCTAAAACTCGTAAGCACTGACACTCGCGCCCAACAAGGCGAAGGGTACTCAACCAACTCTCCCACTGGGCAGGTGGCCTCAACAAATCGGAAATCAGGTAAACATGATCGAAAGAAAGAGGCTGCAAGGTAGGTAGTTGGGGCACCTCATTGGGACTGGGATTTTCCAGCCGTTCGAGCGCATGGAGAAAAGCTCTTCGGGTGGAACGTGGGGGAGGGACTGGAGCACCATCCAGGAGTTGAAAACTGAAGCGGTCACCCTGGCGCTGGAGTGTAAACAACAGGCCAAACGCCAATAGCTGCGCAGCTCGCAATTTGCTGAATTCCGCATCTGGGGATTGCAACTGCATCGAAGGCGAAGTATCCAACAGGACCAACGCGGTTGCGGGACTGTGAGTGTCGCGCTGCTTGATGTAGTGTCGCTGGGTACGGCCGAGAAGTTTCCAGTCCAATTCCCGCAGGTCATCTCCTGGCCGATACTCACGATAGCCAGCAAATTCGAGGCTTCGGCCGCGATGACGAAGCTCGTGTCGACCCAACATCGATGAGGCTCGGGAAGGCTTGAGGCGCAATTCTAGTTGCTTGAGTTGCGCAAGAAGGCTAGGGTCCATCTATAACTCCTTGTGAAGACCCAATCAGAATAGACGGCTTCGCTGCCAATTACCACGATCAACAACGAGCAGCATGAAATCCTCCTCTTTCCAACTCAGTATTGCAACGCAAGCGGACGAAGCAGAGATCCTTGCTTTGAATGAAGCTGCGGTGCCCCATGTCAGCTCACTCTCCGCAGCCAAGCTCGCTTCGCTACGAGAACAATCGATCTACACCGGGATTGCCCGAAGCTCTCAAGGTGAGTTGGCTGGTTTCATCCTGGTACTCGATGAAACTGCCGACTACGACAGCGTCAACTTTGGCTGGTTTCATCAACGCTACGCTCACTTTGCTTATGTGGATCGCATCGCCATTGCACCCAGTTTTCACCATCAGGGCATTGGTCGCGACTTATATACTGCTGTCATCAACTTAATCAAAGGGCGCTACCCAACACTCGCCTGTGAGGTCAACCTGCGTCCACCCAATCTGATCTCAGAGACCTTTCATGCACAACTTGGCTTTGTGGAAGTCGGACAGCAAGATACCGAAGGCGGAGCAAAGCGCGTAGTGATGCTGACTCAAGATATCCAAGCCTGAATAACCAAACCTTCCGAGAGAGACGATGGAAAACAAGACCGTCAATCGCAGTGATTTTGACCAGTTCATGGTACCCAACTACGCCCCCATGTCTTTCATTCCTGTACGTGGAGAAGGCTCAAGAATCTGGGATCAACAAGGACAAGAACGCGTTGATCTAACCGGAGGAATTGCAGTGACTTCTCTCGGACATTGTCATCCAGCGCTGGTCAAGGCGCTACAGGAGCAAGCTGGAAAACTCTGGCACATCTCGAACATCTATACCAATGAACCTGCGATTCGTTTGGCACGCAAGCTCTGTGAAGCGACCTTTGCCGAACGGGTCTTTTTTGCCAACTCTGGAGCAGAAGCGAATGAAGCCTGCCTCAAGCTTGTGCGTCGCTATGCCCACAACACCGTTGGTCCTGAAAAAGATGAAATCATTGCGACCTTCAACGGGTTTCATGGGCGAACCTTATTCACTGTGACCGTCGGCGGACAGCCCAAGTATGCAGAAGGATTCGGCCCCAAGCCGGGAGGAGTCAACCATGTGCCCTACAACGACTGTGATGCTCTGAGAGCAGCTGTCTCTGAAAAGACGTGTGCAATCATGGTCGAGCCGATCCAGGGGGAAGGCGGTGTCTTGCCAGCAGACAAGGAATTCCTGCAAACTGCACGAGAGCTTTGCGATCAACACGGAGCCTTGCTCGTTTTTGATGAAGTGCAAAGTGGAATGGGCCGTAGCGGTCATCTCTTCGCCTACCAGCACTATGGAGTGACTCCGGATGTACTCTCCAGCGCCAAGAGCTTGGGAGGAGGGTTCCCCATCGGAGCAATGTTGACCACAGCGAAAATAGCAGACCACTTCAGTGTAGGAACCCATGGAACTACCTATGGGGGCAACCTGCTAGCCAGCGTAGTTGCCGAAGCAGTCCTTGATGTCGTCAACCAGCCCGAAGTCTTGGCAGGTGTTCAGGAACGTCACCAGTGGTTCCGCAATCGCCTAGAGAAAATTGGCCAGCAGTATGGTGTCTTCAAGGAGATCCGTGGACTGGGTCTGTTGCTCGGTTGTGTGATGAGTGAGAGTTGGGCCGGTAAGGCCGGAGAAGTCATGAAAGCTGCTCACGATGAAGGAGCAATGGTCTTGATTGCAGGACCCGATGTACTCAGGCTTGCGCCTAGCTTGGTCATCACCGAGGAAGAAACACGAATGGGCCTGGATGCTCTGGAGAGAGCCGTGGCAAAACTGGCGACTCAATCCAAGGCGGCCTGAAAAAGCGAGACGTCCTAAAGTTCAAGGTTCTTTACCATCGTCAGAGCTGACGCCCACCAGGATAGTTTATGGAACTCCCATGATGGGAAGAACCAAACACAGCGGTTTGATCTCTGACTTGTGCTTGAAAGCTGATGCCATTGATGAATGAAATTTCTCCAGCGCTTCGGAAGACCATCAACAGCAGCCCCTTTCTTTTGCATCCTCAGCGTTACACTGTTCTTCAGGTTCAAGAGTGCTCCAATCCAAAACCACACTTCCTGGTGACCCACGAAGCCGAGGAAGTGACGGTGATCACGACCGAAAAGCAAC
>WTIF01000428.1 GCA_011522845.1 Deltaproteobacteria bacterium | reverse complement strand
CTGATGTTTGGGGGATCACAGATTCTATTTGAGCAAGTATCTCCCCTCCTTGAATTACTTGGAAAGAACATCGTCTATTGTGGGGAAGTCGGTTCCGGGCAGTTGATGAAAGCGGTCAACAACATCATTTACAACATCAACATTGTTGCTCTGTGTGAGATCCTTCCCTTGGGTGTGGCAGCAGGAATTTCTATTGATGCTCTCGAACAAGTCGTCACATCGGCAAGTTCTCGTAGTTTTGCAGGAGATCACTTCATTCCACGGATGATGGCCAGAGAATTTGAAGGAGACTTTCCATTGGCTGGTGCTTACAAGGACATTCTGAACATGCAGAAAGTAGCCACCGAAAAGCAAGCTCTAACACCGCTAATGAATGCGATGATCAGTAGCTACCAGAATGCACTTGCCGATGGGCTAGGAGATGAGCCCAAGAGTGCGATCATCAAGATCTACGAAAAAGTTCTCGGCGTTGAATTCAAGCGGGAATAAATCAAAACACCACCTGCTTCAGTTTCAAAGTCCCTTGGAAATCATGACTTCACAAATTGATCACTTGGTGCTAGGTGCGGAAGATCTGAGTTCTGCAACCCAAGCTTTGGAATCAGATTTCGGGGTGCCTTTTGATGCTGGAGGAGAGCATCCGGTGATGGGCACACACAACCGACTCCTTCGTCTCCAAGCGGATATCTACCTTGAAGTGATTGCTGCAAACCCAACTGCCTTACCGCAACGGACAAGGTGGTTTTCAATGGATGACCCCAAGACAAAACTCCGGCTCAATCAAGGAATTCATCCTCTTTGTTGGGTGCTTCAAGTGGAAGATATCCATCAAGCCAGAAAGAATTGCGGTTACGATCCTGGCGAGGTGATCAACATGTCCCGTGGTGACTTGGAATGGCAGATTACTGTTCCCAAAGATGGTGGCTTGGCTGAAGGGGGCATTTTACCTGTGCTGATTCAGTGGCCAAGTGGAAGAAATCCTGCCCATCGGCTCACTCCGAGTCCTGTTCAGTTGACACATCTGGAAATTACATATCCCAGCCCCTCTAGTATCGAGAATATTCTTCAGAGATTGGGTTCTCCACTGGAAATCTACATCACCCAGGGCAACCCTGCGCTGTGCTTTCACTTGAACACCCCGAAAGGCTCTTTTGCTCTGAAGTCTGAGCTCTAGTGGGAACTCTACCTGACAAGCAATTCCAAAAAATTTGGAAAAAATATTGGATTGTGTAAAAGATTGTAGAATGCTTGTACATCATCAGTGATGCGTGTTCAACAATGGGCAACTTCAGTCAATGGAGGAATCAATGAGGAACAGATTTTTGAAAAATCTTCTCTCTGTAATTTTTGTTTTGTGGATCTGTGCATTCCAGATTTTCGCCTATGATCGTGAGGATCTTGATCACTTATTGAGGACGAATGAGTGCGCGGATTGTGATCTCTCCCAGGCAAACCTGATCGGCATGAATCTGAGAGGAGCGGACCTCAGCGATGCAAACTTGCAGGGAGCAAATCTACGAGGTGCAGCTCTGATGTTTGCTGATCTGAGTGACGCGAATCTTGTTGGGGCCAATCTTAGCCGAGCCAATTTGTACGCAACCAATCTTTATGATGCGGATCTATACGGAGCTAATCTGTATGGGAGCCAGGTTCTGCAATACCGTCATGCCCGATGGAAGAACCGCAATCAAAGGTTGTTGAAAGAGCTGACAGTCTCAATTGTTCAATTTCTGCAGACCTTGAGCATGATCAAACCCGAAGAGAAATATGAATCTCATTCGACGTAAGCTGTTTCAGTCCTTGGGGCTTCTGATCGGAGTCTATGCTTTATCATCTCAGCAGAAGGTCTCGGCTGATGGGTTTCAAAATGCTCCCAGAAGTCCATTGCAACCATTGATCAAGGCGTTGCGTCAAACTCATAAACCGGTTTGTCTCTCCGTCGCAGAGCGACTGGAAAAGCGATCTGGTCCAGGCGAAGCTTTTAATCTGCATCTTCGCAGCGCTAATCTAGATCTTTCTGATGCACAGTTGTTGGCAAATTCTTTGACTTCGATTCAGCAACAAGTTGAACTGGCACTGAATTCTTTCAGTGTAAGTTACAATCCTGGTATTGAAAACGGCGGAGCTCAAGCGTTGCTGTCCAGTCTCCCAAAAAATGTGAATGAATTCGGAATGGTGGGATGTCAACTTGGAGACGATGTTGGTGCATCGCTGATCAGCTTCATGGCTCGCTCCCGTAATTTAAAAATGATCTGTGTAGAAGATAATTTCTTCTCCTCTTCCATGAAGGACCAAATCGCAACAGCTGGTAAAAAATTGGCGGGTTGCGTGACAATAGTTTGATCGTTTTCATATCGAAACTGATTCCGAGTAGCATCGCAGTTTGCTATTTTCTCTTTCCACTACAAGCATTACAGTTTTTCCACATTTTTTTCAAGTAACTCGCCTCTCTTGTTGAATCAATTATGAATCCTGCCGGGACAACCCCGTCCTATCTGCTAGGAATCCTGGCAATGCTGCTGGGACAATTATGTTTTTCGATCAATGATGCGCTCATCAAGTACAGTGTAGGGCTACACAGCGAGCAGCAGAGCATCTTTCTACTACTTTTCCTACGGGGATTGCTGGTCTGTGCGATGACCGCTGGTTGGTTAATCGGCCAAGGCCAGTTTTATCCAAAGAATTTATTTGTCCTGAATGACATGCACCTTCGCGGGTGTGTTGAAGTGCTTTTGACCGGAGCTTTTTTTGCGTCGATCCTGCTGCTGCCGCTGTCTGATGTCTACACGATCATGCTCTCGGCTCCACTGATGATCACAGCTTCAGGTGCTTTTCTGCTCAAGGAAAAGGTTCATTGGCAGAGTTGGTTGGCAGTTATCCTAGGTTTCTGTGGAGTCTTGATCGTGATGTGGCCAGATGATCTTGGTTTTCGAGTTACCTATCTCCTGCCTCTCTTGGCCACCACTCTTCTAGTCCTGCGCGAGTTGCTCACAAAACGGATGGCACCCCAGTATCGAGGAATAGAAGTTGTCTTGGTAACCTCTCTAATGATCACCCTGGCAGGTGGGATTCTCGCATTCTTTTGGGAAACATCGCTGAATTTCAATGCAATCCCTTATTTGATGGGTTCAGCCTGCATGTTGACGGTGGGTTATTTGATGGCTGTGCTCACCATTCGTCTGGCTCCAATTTCCGTTACTTCTCCCGTACGCTACTCCATCATCATTTTCGGGGCATCCAGCGCCTATCTAATTTTGGGGGAAACCCCCTCAATCAACACAATTCTTGGCTCATTGCTCATTGCTGCCAGTGGTCTCTTCGTGTTCCAAAGAAATCGATAATCTTCCCTGACAATCCCGCCACTGTTTCCTCAAAGAGAGTTTTTCTGTTTAATTTAGATAACTCAAGTAATCTTTATTAAAACTAACTCAACATGAAATGCAGCAGATAAATTGATCTAGACTTGCTTGGGTTCTTTTGGAAAGAGGTGACGCAGCCTCAACACAGAAGCTAAGCCCAATGCAGGTGTCAACACAACAGCATAGAGTAAACCCTTGGCAAGGCTGGGCAGTCCACTCTCATCAATCCAGCGCAAGGAACGAAAAAGAACAACCATCAGTTTCGGTATCCCAAGACAACCAAAACACATCGCCATATCGAACAGGAGCTTGGAAATCAGGTTCGTGATGGGACCCTTTTGGTAGTGTGGGAGAGCATCCAGCTTCTCGATGTATTCTGGATCAAGCCCATTCAGGCGGGCGCCGGTTCGAATCAATTCAAGATAGCGCAGGGTCGGTGGACGGTCCTGGGGCAGTTTTCTAGCCTCCAAGGCTCTGAATACAAAAGCCTTTTGGACTTTTCCACAATAGGTCTCCACTTCCACAGCCTCTCGGGCATAACTTTGATCACCACCCTCGCTCTGCACCAGTTTCGCAAAATCCTCTGAACTCAGCCGAACCAATACTCCGTGAACTACCGCTCCTGGATCCGGCTCCACTCCGGCCATCGATGGTTCCAACCACGAAATCCCTCGCAAGTTGAAAGCCAGACGCCAGTCTTTGAGTTTGGCAGGGAAACTCTCCTTGATCTCCAGATTGGCTCTTCCCCTCAGCTTGTCTGGATGCATGTTGGAGCCAATCGCAAAATTCCAAATATCTTCCGTAGTTTGTTCTGGAGGATTTTCAGCAGATGTCGGGGAGATCATGGGGTTCAATCGTGGTTGAAAGCGAATCGAAGTTGCTTGGTTTTTTTTCGGTAGCGTGGTTATCACTTGAGTGAGTGTTGCAAACCAAGGTCGACGTTGCGGTGACCGAATTCGAAATCCTACATGTTGACCAGTTCGCACATCCGATCAGCTGTTTCCTGTAAGACCGGCCAATTTTCTGTATGTGCATTGTATGCGATATGATCTAAACCAATGTGCAGATAGCAAGCGCTAAGTCGTGCTTGTAGATTTGTTGGTGTGTAGCCAACTTGAATCCATCGATTTTCCAGAGCTTCTCGCAGAAGGGGAACATCGAGATTTGTGTGCCAGGGCGCCCAGAATTCAAACCAGGCCAAATCGTAGAGGTGGTCTCCCAAACGTCCACAGCCCCAATCAAAGACTGCGTTGATGCGTCCTTCATCAACTAGGACGTTACGATTCATCAAATCGCAGTGGAGCAAAGAACGAGGGACATCCGTTAAGTCAAAACTCTTCAACTTATCCAAACCTCGTTCAAAGGCATCGATTCCTGAAGGAGAATTCTGTTCCAGTTTGCGACGCCAACCGTGAGTGCGTTGGGTCGGTTTGTCTTCAACAACAGTGAGCAGATGCTCCCTCCAAGTAGAACAATTGGCGGTGCCATCTTTGTCCCAATGTCCCACTCCAGCGGTCTCTTTAAGATCTATAGTCCGCAAAGCCTCCAGTACATTTACCAAATCTGGAATCACTCCTTGCCAAACCTCAGGGACCACATTCTCAAGAGGAATACCATGGGCTCTGCGAGAGATAGCGAAGTAGCCACCCAGCCCTTCCCCCACTTCAAAGACCTCTGGAATGGGGAGCTGTGCTGAGCTAAATCTAGCCGCCCAGCGATCCTTTTGAAAATCTTCGATGTAACGCCCAAAGCGAATCGCATATTCTTGGTCTTCAACATGGTATCCAAAACAACGAGACCAGGCGCCCTCCCCGATCATCCTGAGCTGTTGTGGCTCAGTTGAGAGATGGTTTCGTAAAAATTGTTGAGCTTGATTCAGGGATACTGATGACATCGATCTTGAAGCAAAGGCTGTGTTCCAAAAACCTGAGAATTGAATCAATCCTTTGAAAAAAAGCAGGTCTTCAGCGAGTGCGAATACTGACAAGCAATTTGTTTAGACTGATCCCTTTGATGGATGATCTAAGCAAATTAATCCAGTTCTTTGTCAGTAACAGGAAAGATGACGAGTTGGAAACGAACAATAGGAGAGGATCTGGGATCGGTTGGCACAGTCAGTAAAAGTGACTTTAAAACCTGACTGTGCCTTCAGGTGAGCGGATTGGGCTAAGACAAGACCCTCACCTGAGATCGTTGTAGAACTATGCAAACAAAGATAAGCCTCAGCACCCAGAGAGACTCATTGCGAATCCTCTGGGCGTGAGAATCAGTAGAGAGTGAAACACTCCCCGTTTGAGCAAGATAGTCATGAAGATTTTCACGGTTCCACTGCTGGGCTCCGAATCTTCATAATATAGGCATCCTTTCCTGGAAACTCCAGACTCTCAACCTATGGACGGGTAAGTTAGTCTCTAGTTGATTATTTACCAGCAAAGTTTGAGAGCAAATTGAGTATATTTTTATTAAGTTATTGATAAATATAATTAAAATTTAAAAGCGCGAAAAGCGTAATTCCAAAAAAACATCTTTTTTTATTTCATTGAAAAACCTATGGTGCTGATTCTAAAAATCAACTGCTATGATTCCTTTTGCTGACCATGCGTTACAGACACTCATTCACAATTTGGATTCTGATCTTAGTCGGGAACATTCTCTCGGGTGTTTCCAGCTGGGCAAAGTCACCCATCGAGCTCAATGCTAGGTTTGAGTCTGTCTATCTTCGCTCTGAATTGGAGTTCCTTGAAGATCCATCTGGCTCGGTGACCTTCGAGCAAGTGCTTAGTGCTGAAAATCTGAGTCGGTTTCAACCCAACGGAGCAAAGGTCTTTAATCGGGGAAATACCAGCTCGGTTTATTGGTTGCGCTTCAGTGTAGCTAATCCCACCGCCGATTCCATTCCCCTAATCTTCCGTATTGAGAACATCTATGGATCGCTTGAACTCTACGGGGTGAAGCCAACAGGAGAGCGTTTCTCAGTTTTCAAGAAATCAGCCCGACAACTTGTCAAGGAGGGAGGGACAACCTGGGATCTGCAGAATACTGCAATAGGAGTAGATGCGAATCAGCAAACTGATTACTACTTGCGTATCGAACCAAATCTGATTCTACGAGCGGAAATTTCTCTGTGGAAGCCAGAGGCCCTGAGAGAGGATTTCACGGATAAATACAATCTGCTTAGCATTAGTTGGGGATTCATCAGCTGTAATGCATTTTTCAGTCTTTTGTTCTTCTTTTTTCTCCGAGATACGACCTATTTATTTTATGGCCTACATCTGCTTTTCTTCCTCTTCCACCGCATGTTTACCAAGGGTTGGTGGATCACTGACTTTCCAAGCCTCGATTGGTTCAACTGGGTGCGCATCTATGTGATTGGCTTGTCGATCATCACCGTTTTACTCTTCTTTTCAAAAGTCTTGAATTTAAAAGAGAAAAGCCTGATTTCGTACAAGATTATCCGAGCAGCCATCTATTCCATACTTGGAATATCATTTCTAGTGGTTTGGTTTGAGCCAAATCAAGCGTTTCGAGTCTTCATGCTCCTCTCAGCCATTTCTACCCTGTTTCTGCTGATTCCTTACAGAGCTTGGAGAACTGGAAACCAGAACGCCCTGTTCTATTCCTTCGGCTGGGGGATCCTCTGTCTATCTACTTTGATAGGAACTCTAAATGCGATGGGATTTCTGGTGTTTCCAACTTCTGTCTACTTTGTAATGGAATCGGGCGCTTTTTTAGAGTCTCTTCTGTTTTCCATCGCATTGGCATTTCGAGTTCCGCAGAACGTTGAGGAACGCCAGAGGGCTCAAGAACTATTGTTGCAACAAATGCAGGAAACCGAGCACTTCAAAAACCAATTTCTTGCAAACACCTCTCATGAGTTGCGAACTCCTCTGCATGGCATCATGGGGCTTGCTGAAAACTTGCTTACTGAAGCTCGTCAGCGGGGCATGCAGCAGATGTCCGAAACACTCCACTTGATGATTCAAAGTGGAAGACGCCTGAATCTACTCATCAGTAATCTCCTGGATCTGACAGCATTACGGGAACATCGTTTAAACGTGAATCCAGAGCTATGCTACCTGCAGCCTATTGTTCGTTCTGCTGTTGACCTGATCAACGTCCAGTTTTCTGCCAAAAACATCCGCATTGAAAACCAGGTATCTGAGTTTGTCCTCCCAGTTCATGGGGACCCATCTAGGATTGAGCAAGTGTTGCTCAACCTTCTTTACAACGCCTGTAAATTCACCTCAGAAGGACGTGTTCAGATTCGATCTGCAACAGATGATGAGAACCTGCGCACTGAGATTCATGATTCGGGGCCAGGTGTCAAAGATGGTGATCATCAACTGATCTTTGAAGCTTTCGAACAAGAAAACCCAACTATGACGGAAGGCCTCGGCCTGGGCTTGTCGATTTCAAAGGAAATCATTGAGGAGCATGGTGGCCAGATTGGAGTGGAGCCATCCCCTCTGGGTGGAGCATGTTTCTGGTTTTCCCTTCCGCTGGCACAACCCGCACAAATTCCATTGACTGAGAATGAGAACAACGAAACAGGCTATAAGAACGTATTTTTTCAGGGTGAAACATCTGCTAACAGCAAGCTAAGTGAGGGCACTTCGATTCTGATCGTTGATGATGATCCAGTAAACCTACACATCCTAACGGGGATGCTTTCAGAAACAGACTGGTCATTTACATGTTGTAGTTCTGGTCGGGAAGCACTGGAATTGATCAGCCAAAACGCTAGCTTTAGCTTGGTCTTATTGGATTTGATGATGGATGGAATGGACGGTATTGAACTCTGCACAATCCTGCGCCAGCGCTTCACCAAGGCAGATTTGCCGATTCTCTTTCTAACTGCACTGAGCAGGGCTGAAGAACTCACCCAGGCTTTTGAAGCCGGTGCAAACGACTATTTGACAAAGCCAATTCAGAAAGCGGAGTTGAAAGCAAGGATTTCTTCTCAGCTGGAGCTCTCCGAATTACGTCATTCAGCTTCACAAATCAGCCAAGCTGATAGTGGATCTATGAGAGATCTGCTTGCGCAAACCATGCAGGTTGTGATTGAGTGCTGGGAACATTGCCAAGGAAAAGATCAAATCTCTTTGGCCCAAGAATCTAAACTTTGGGGAGCCTACCTAGATAAGACCAATGGGGTTTGGCGCTCCCCCGGGATTCGTCAATACCTCTCAGCCTCCTCCATGCCGCAAAGACCCCGGTGGAGAAAAGTTGCCCAAACTGTGGAGTTTCTTCAGTCTCAACTCTCCCCTGACGATCCCCATAGGCAACAGCTTTCAGAGTTGCTTAGAGAAATCT
>WTIF01000095.1 GCA_011522845.1 Deltaproteobacteria bacterium | reverse complement strand
GAGATTCCCGTGCATGTGCCAAAGGGCACAACCCGGATTGATGTCAGCTTCCAATTCAAAAAGTCTGACGATTGTCTGATTGATATTGGCATTTTGGATAGCACAGCCACCGACTTCCCGACTCGGAGAGGATTTCGGGGATGGAGTGGTGGGGCACGTGATCATTTCTTTATAGCCCGAGATAGCGCAACTCCTGGATACTATGCGGGTGAGATCCCTGAAGGCAGATGGAAAATACTTCTTGGGCTTTATGTACTGCCTGCCGAAGGCGCAAGCGTCAAATTGGGGATGAAAGCAGATGATTCTGCTCGACAGCTATTCGTGGCACATGAACCGGTTCAGGTGCGGAGAGATATTGCAGGATGGTTCAGAGGTGATCTGCACTGCCATACTTATCACAGCGATGCCAAGGGAGCCCCTGAGGTACTTGCAGAAAATGCCAGATCCGTTGGGCTCGATTTTCTGGCTGTTACAGATCATAACACAACCACGCAGTGGCAGTATTTCGGCCAGGAGAGTACCCCAGATCTGGTCTTCGTTCCTGGTATGGAACTGACTACTTACCGTGGACACGCCAATGTCTTCGGTCTTTCAGAATGGGTAGATTTTCGGATAAAGGGAAGCGAAGACTTGCCTACATTTTTAGAAGAAGTGAAGCGCCAAAACGCGATCTTTTCAGTCAACCATGACAAGGAACCCTTGGTTTGGGACTATGACTATCCTGAAATGGATTGCATGGAGGTTTACCACGGACACTGGCTTACCAGTAATGATGGTATCTTGAAAACGTATGATCGACTACTCTCCGAGGGCCGTCAAATTTCTTTGATCGGTGGTAGCGACTTGCATCAGCCAGAACAACTGAGATCTCCAGGGCCCTTTGGTCTGGGCAAACCAACGACGGTCATTTGGGCCCCATTTCTAGATGCTGGTTCTGTTGTGAACGCTCTTAAGAATGGATTTGGATATGTCACAGAATCCCCAAAGGGTCCCCATCTGGCCTTTACGGTAAATTCTCAGCCCATGGGAAGCTGCATTAAACGAAATGAGTTGGACTCCAACGATCTTGAAGTAAATTTTGAAGTAAGAGGTGCTGAAGGGGATCAACTTCGTTTTGTGACTGAAGACGGCTGCGTTCAGTCATACAGAATCCCCTCGGATGATTGGCAGGATAAAATGACTATCTCAGTCCCAGGTAAGTTTCTTCGTGCAGAGATCGAAGCTGGAGATAGCCGTGAACGACTGATCAAAGAACTGGTGGATTGGTACAAAGAGCGTCCTGTGTACAACCGATCTCAACAATCCTTGGAGGATCCACCAAGAATCGTGAGAACGTTGAGCAATCCGGTTTTTTTCAAAGATTTTTGACCGAAGTTTGAAATCAAATTGATTCATTTGGAACCAAAGAAACCCAGTTGAATCAGCTTCTGGATTAACATCTCTAAGAAAAACAGGTCAGATTCATGAAATTGAAAAGGGCATTTACTGAAGAAATCAACCTTCAATACTTGCTGGATCTTCCAGAGAACTATTCCTCAGAGAAAAATTGGCCTCTTGTGATTTTTCTTCATGGCTATGGAGAGCGGGGAGAGAATCTTGAGCTTGTTAAAAAGCATGGTCCACCCAGATTAGTTGAGGAAGGTCAGCAATTCCCTTTTATTCTGGCCAGCCCGCAGTGTCCCCCGGAGTTTCATTGGAAGAGTAGTTTTATCCTAGCTCTTGTCGAGGAACTTCAGGAGAACTACTCAATTGATCCAAATAGAGTCTACTTAACAGGACTAAGTATGGGTGGATATTGGACTTGGCAGGCAGCCCTCGAGTATCCGGAGGCATTTGCTGCAATTGTACCTATCTGCGGAGGAGGATCTCACATTGATATGCCTTTTGTGGAGCGGTTACGAAATCTTCCCATCTGGGCCTTTCATGACAGCGGAGATGATGTAGTTCCCTATCAGGAGTCAACCCGGATAGTGGAAAAAATCAACGCCGCAGGTGGAAATGCGAAACTGACAACTTTTCACGAAAATTCCCACGATTCATGGACCGCCGCTTATGCCAATCCAGAACTTTACGACTGGATGTTGAGTAAAGTGCGAAATAACTAGGCTACTCGGTATCCATAGTACCAAACATT
>WTIF01000220.1 GCA_011522845.1 Deltaproteobacteria bacterium | reverse complement strand
AATCAATCATGATCCTGTTTAAAATAGTTGACGGATAAAACCGAGAAAAATTGATGAGAATGGAGGAAATTTCTTTGAATCAGAGGCTTTTGGACAACCAAGAGAAAAGTTTTTTAGAAGCTGACCTAAAAGTATACGCAGCTTCCCTAGAAAGCCCAAAATTTTCCAAAAGTGCTAATAGGATGGTTAGGTTAAGAGAATTTGTAGAGGGGTACAATAACTGGAGTGGACGCACATTTAGGCATAATCGCTACCCATTACAATCATATTTTGTAATTGATGGAATGCGAAAGAGTTAACTTCAGTTGATTCAACCGATCAGGACCCAAAGCCAATTCGTTGATTTTGTTGGTCGTACAGGATCTGTCTTCTTGAAGCATAGATGACAACTAACCTCACCATGTCTTAGGAAGTCCCCGTTTGATCCTGCCACATACCGTGCTCCTGTATTAGTTCAATCAAATAATCCACTGCTTTTTCCTCTGGAATATTTTTTCGAACACAGTTTTGCCCCTTATATAAACTGATTTTTCCAGATCCGGAACCAACATACCCGAAATCGGCATCAGCCATTTCCCCAGGGCCATTCACTACACATCCCATTATCCCAATTTTTACACCCCTCAGATGTTCCGTTTTCATTTTGATCTTTGCTGTTGTTGTCTGAAGATCAAAATGAGTGCGGCCACAAGATGGACACGAAATGAAATCGGCTTTGTATGTTTTTACCCTAGCTGCTTGGAGCAATGAAAGGATCATCTCAAGCGTAGGGTCATTTTGATTTGTGGTTGGCACAATTAGACCTTGTAGTGCATTCTCAAGAATCAATCCCCCCAAGTTTGCAGCCAAGCCCATCAGTTCATCTTCATCTTTAGTCAGAGATACATTCACCACGAATACAGGTTCATATCTGTTAGTAGCTGAAATCTTCCGAAATTCACGAATTTTATCGATATCCAGTTCATCGCTATCAACAAGAACCAATCTGTTGCCAATACCTTGGCTGCAGGAAGCAAAGGAATGGAACTTCGGAAGAATTGCTGATTCCCAATGTTTTTGATTCCAAACCTTATCGAATGGTTCCGATGGGAAGTCCTCCAAAACAAAATCTGCAATCCCCAAAAGACGGAACGGGGATTCTCCACCAAGTTTTATCCCATCAATTTCTATCTCACTAGGGATGATATTTGACTGCCTTTTATTTTGATTGGTTATTGTTTTCGGTGTGAACTTGTTGATTCCATTCAAAATACTTTTTGCAGCAGGGATTTCATGTATTGCTGGTTCTGTTAGGGAAACTCTAATTGTATCGCCAATGCCTTCTAACAAAAGAGATCCTATTCCCAAGGCACTTTTCACCCTACCATCAATCCCGTCTCCAGCTTCTGTAACCCCAAGATGTAATGGGTAATTCATCTTTTCAAGATCCATTTTTCTGACAATTTCTTGGTAGGCGGCTCTCATCACTATGGGGTTAGATGCCTTCATCGAGATGACTGTCTCAAAGTATTGATGCTTTTCTAGTATGCGTAAAAATTCCATCGCAGATTCAGCCATACCCTCTGGGGTATCTCCAAATCGATTCATCACCCGGTCTGATAGCGAACCATGATTAGTTCCTATTCTGAGGCTCCTACCGTATTTCTGGAGTTGCTTGATCAATGGGAGGAGTTTTTCCTCTAATCGTTGCAACTCTTCTTGGTATTGAGCTTCGGAATATTCTCTTATTTCAAATCGTTTCTTGTCGGCATAGTTACCAGGATTAATTCGAACCTTCTCAACAAATTCTGCTGCATTTACAGCTAGTTGAGGATTGAAATGAATATCAGCAACCAAAGGTGTAGTAATCCCTCGATTGACCATTAATTCTCTAATTTTCGGAAGCGCCTCCACAGATTTATGATTTGGGACTGTGACTCGGATAATTTCGCAGCCTGCTTGAGCTAGTCCCTCCATTTCTTCGATAACTTTTGGCAGATCGCAGGTGTCACTGGTCAACATGGACTGAATACGAATAGGTTCTTGGCCACCAACCAAAATATTTCCAATACGAACTACTCGGCTTCTTCTTCTAATTTCTGATTGCATCAGGTTGGCATTCGTTTGTAGGATTGATAATATTAGTATTTAAATCCAATTCTACTTGAAGACTCTTAACGAATTTTGCAAAGTCTGTAGATTCTGTTTTGTGGAGCAAAAAAAGTCGAGAAGATCGGTCTTAGATTTGCAGAATGACCTGATCTCCCCCAATGATCATTAACCTACCAAAATCAGGTACCCAATGAACTGGCCACCTCAATGGAAGGTCCTGTGGCTGGGCGTTTTGGTTTCCTTTCCAGGTTTGGCTTTTGCTGCCTGTGGACTGCCCGACGGCCTTAACGAAAAAAAACAATTTGCTTTCGCTCAGAAGATGATCGCAGACGGGCTTTTGACAAGTGCCCGAGATTATCTTCAATGCTACCGCGCCAGCAAACCCCAAGGAGAATTTCGCTTTGTCGCTATGAAATTAGAAGGCGAAGTGCTTGTTCAAATGGGGGAAAGCTATTGGCCCCAGGCTCAAATTCTTTTTGAAGAGTGGCTTCAGGAAAATCCAAATGATTCGGGAGGAGATTTTGTCCGCCTCCAGCTAGGCAAGATCCATTTTCGCTTCGACCGTCCACAAGTAGCTGAAGAGACCCTCTCACCGATTCTTCCTTCCTCTAGGCTTTATGGCCCTGCAAGAAGTTTGATGGGGCAAGCACTATTCCAGAGAATGCTCCGCTACCAAGAGAAAAACGCATCCGCCCAAGCTACCGATTTGGCACCCCGAATTGCAATGTATCATCAGGAAGCCCTACAACATAGCCTGACTGAAAAAGAATCACAAATTTCAAACTACCAAGCTGGTTACACCCTCTATCAAAACAATCAGTTTAACGAAGCTCTTCCATTCTGGGAAAACTATCTTGAATCAGCTGAACCATCAAAAGAAACCGAAGATATTCGATATCGTGTCGCAACAATTCATCAAAGTCAGCAGAATTGGCTGCAGGCAGAACAACGTTATGGAGAATACGCTACCTCTAGTTTAGATTTGCCTGAAGAAAATAAGGCTCAAGCCACATTTTGGTGGGGTGAAGTGGCTTTCCAGCGCGCCGCAGAGCAACTGGAAGAAAGTTCGAACAGCGGCACTCTTGATTCTGCTTTTGTAAAAGAAATTGTTCCCCGTTACGAAAAGTATCTTGCAACGAATGATAGCAACTATCGTCCACTGGCCGCCTTTCGGCTTGGTCAGCTATACCAGTCAATTGACCAACCTCAACAAGCCGTTACTGCTTACCAGCGGTACCTAAAAACAAAAGATGAGGCCTTTCAGCAAGAAGCTCATTATGAACTCGGAATGCTGTATGCCCGTCAAAATGAACCAAAGTTAGCTCTTGACGAGCTATTGCCCTTACGAAGTCAGGAACGTTACCGTAAGGAACCAGGATTTTGGACAATCCTGATTCAGCAATATGATGCTTTAGGTAATAAATCAAACGCAGAACAAATTCTGCGGGATGCCTATAGCAACGAATCGTTTCAAAGAAATACTCAGCTTCGTTTTCTACAGGAATTGGCCAACAGACAGTACAATGAAAAACGCTGCCTTGAACTACTAAGTGAACTGGCACCCATCTCTGATCCTCCTTCAACTTCCGAAGCCAAACGTTTGATTTGGCAAAGGGGATCTTGTTTCTTGCAGGAAAAACAGTGGGGGCTAGCCAGAACAGACTTTGAAACACTGCTTGAAGATCCAGACTATCAGGAAAGTTCTTTTCGAGGGATGTTGGTTGCGAATCAACAAATGCAGGATACCTCTGCACAACTTGATTTATTTGAATGGGCTTCAAATCAGTCTCCTCCTCTACTGAAGGATCAAGATTGGCAGACTTGGGTGGAGACGCTTCGTATGGAAGAGGACTGGGCCGGATTAAAACAGGCATATGTTAAGTGGGATCAGCAGCCTGAAAGTTCTGTTCGCCAAACCTTGAATCATCTCCTTCAATGGGCAGATGCAGAAAGGAGGATTGGAAAGCCACAAACTGAAATCGCATTGCTTGAGCAAGCACTTTATCTTCTGCCAGACAATGCCGAACCTCCAAGAGAGCAATTAGTTCGACGTCTCTCTGAAATTTACCTGGCCAGCAAGCAACCACAAAAAATCCCACCTCTTTATAAAGTTCACCTCCTGGCTTTGCTTCCTGAAAATTCACTGTTGTATCGAAACTATGCACTACAACTTGGGGAGGTCCTAGCGATTGATCTTCAGCAACCCGAGCAGGCATTACCCTGGCTGGCTGAGGCCGATACCGGTAGTGACACCCCTAATGATCTCAGGGCAGCAGTTTTGCGGGCAAGTATTTATCAAAAGACTGGTCAAGCATTGCTGGCGCTCCCGATTTGGGAACGTCTTGCACAACAAGAGGTAGAGCCAAGTTTGCGTTTTCAAGGAAGCTATCAGTCAGCCATTCATTATGATCAATTAAATGATGTCTCAGGAGCCCTTGTTCGCTATGAAAGAGTTCTAAACACATCTCCCACAGATCAAGAACAGCAAGAACTGCTCGAAAATTCAAAACTTCGGTTCAGTGCGCTACGAAACCAACAATTTCGAGAAGACATCGCTCAGCTTCAGCAACAACAAGACTGGAGGGGTGTCGAAAATCTCATTCGTCAAAACTGGGAAGGTGGTCTTGTTGAGGTCGATGATCGTTTGTTAAATGTCTGGGTCGGTGCGCTTCAAAATCAAAAAGACTGGTTGGGCATACTGAACTTGTATCAAGAGCTACAACGAAAAGAATCCAACAAGTTTGAAAGTATTTCAGACTTGATCTGGCAGGCAGAAGCAAATGAGAGCCTGAACCGACCAAAAGAAGCCATCACTTTTTATGAGCGTGCTGTCAAAAAGATGTCGGTGGGAGATGAACGTTTTGCAGCGATTTCCAATCGCTTAGCGGTGCTCTACGAAACTGGAAACGACTATCAGAAACAAATGAAAATTTTTGAAGATCTGTATGCTCAGGAGCAATCTCCAAAATTTCGTCAACAATACGCGCTGAAGGCAGGTTTAATCGGTCTAGATAAACTACAAAACGAGAAACTTGCATCAGAATGGCTACAACGAGCCGACTCGGGGGGTGTTGATGATACTGACCTTCGGGCTTCCATGTTGTTGGTCGATATAGACCGTAAAAATAAAGATTTAGATAGTGCGTTGAATCGATTGAAAGATTTGGAAAAAAGGTCTGTACCCTCGAACAGTAATTATTTTTGGCAAGTTCCTTTCCAGTTGGGGGTTTTGCATCAGAATCGAAAAGAATGGGGTGCTTCCAGACCATATCTGGAGCTTGTCGCTAATCAACAGCAAGATACTGCATTGGCAAAAGACGCTCAGCAGATGTTGCGTTCAGTAGATTCTGTGCTTGCTAAACAAAAATTACAGAATTTATTGAATAACGAAAATTGGCAGCAAGTGAGTAAGTTTGTCGCTGAGCAAGAGAAACTTGGAAACTTGCCCTTAACGAAAGAGATTTTTGGAATTTGGGTCAAAGCTGAGACCAAACAAGAGAACTGGTCAAGGGTTCTTGAACTTTATGGGCGACTGCAATCTATCTTTCCCGAAGAAGCTGCAAAAGTAGATTCTCTTTTGGCTCAGGGTGAAGCTGCAGAAAAACTCGGTGGTTGGGTCAAAGCAAGAGTTTATTACGAGCAGGCACTTGCCAAATTACCCACAAAAGATAGTCAGAAAAGAATGTGGGTAATCGGCAGGTTACAGAACGTTTTTGAGCGAGATCCTCGTGAAATCAAATCAGAATTTCCCAAACTGGTAGCCTCAGAGTTTGAGAAGATAAGCGATTTGGAGTCCAGAAAGCAACTCGCAGGCTTAATGCTTTATTGGGTACGTGAACAAAGTATAGATTCTCAATTAGAGCGAGAGTGGTTGCTTAAAATGGGGAACCTCAATGCAGGTGATGCTTCTGTTCAGGCAAGATTACGGCTAGCAGATCTTTTAAATCAAGAAGGAAATAAAGATCAGGCCATACAAGTTTTGCAGCCAGCTGTGTCAACTGATTTGAAGGTTTCTTCGAAAAACTTTGTTCCGGTGTATCTACGGTTAGCTGATTGGAATCAAGATAAAGAAAATTGGTCCAAAGCCTTAAAATACTACCAATCAGTTCAACAAGTAGATTCAAAAAATCTTGATCCCGAAGTTAAGACCTATGTGGATTCGCAAGTTTTGGGACTGCGAAAATACCTTGGAACACAAGAACTTGCGAATGCCATTGAGCAAAAAGATTGGCCACAAGTTAGTAAACTCACCAAAAAAGGTTTAAAAGATGGAACTCTCCAACCAGATGTGGAGGTGTTACGCTCTTGGTTACAAGCTGAGAAAGAACAAAAGAGATGGTCAGAAGTATTGGCTGTCTATGACCAATTAGAAAGTACAGATCCTAAATCCATTCAAACAATCTTTGACTACCAAGCCAGAGGCAAAGCCGCAGAATCTACAAAACAGTCACAGAAGGCCATTGCATTTTATTCGAAAGCCTATGAATTGGCTGAACCAAACGAAAAGGTAAATTGGGCTCTGTACATTGCAGATAGACAAAAGGACCCAAAAGAAAAAAGTCGTTGGCAGAGCCTTGCTTATCAACAAACACCTCCTGAGGAACAATTAAACTTAGCTCAGAAACTAGCAAATCAAGCAGCTGAAAAAAAAGATTGGCCCAATGAAAAGTTCTGGCTAGCTAAGCTAGATAAGGGTGGTAATTCTGAAGTTGAGATGCAAGCAATGTGGAGGCAGGTGGAACAAGCAAAAAGAGAGAAAAATTCAAAAGTTGAATTAGAAGCTCTCCAGAAAATTCTCACGCGCAAGCCTGCTGAAAATAGTTCATGGTTTACACTTGCGCACTATCGATTGGGTCAATTGCACCTTCAATCCAAGCGGAATCAAGATGCGGCTCAATCATTTCTATTGGTCGCCCAGGCCGATTCTCCCAAAGACTATAGTGAACTGAAGCAGGCTGCCCTGCGACAGTGGAAATCACTTCAGCAAATAGACGTCACAGACAAGTTGATCAAGTTGGAGAAAAAAGCAGATTGGGCAGGCTTATCTTATCTGATTAGAAAAGAGCAACTGGCTGGAACTATCAAGCTTGACGAATCCAACTTTTCAATGCTACTTCAGTCAGAAATTAAACAACAGAATTGGAAAGGGGTATTGCGGGCCTATCAACTCCTAGAGCAAGAAGACAAGAAGCGTACAAATACTGCCGAAGCTCTTTTGATTCGAGCCCGGGCGACAAGACAACTCCAAGGCTGGCAACCTGCTGCGGAGCTATACAAGTCAGCAATTAACGCACAACCCAAAAACAGCCATAGTGAAAGATTAAAATTGCTTGATGAGGCTAGACCTGCTTTTGAGGAAACGAACCAGGTGAAAGAACTCGTAGGGCTATATGAGCAAACCTGCCCTAAACTTAAATCCAAAGAAGCAAAGCAAGCTTGTGCAGAGGTAATTGTTTACTATGCACAAAACTCATTGAAAGATACCGCAAAAGCGCAGAAGTGGTTAGCAGAGCTGGACAAGGGAGGCAATAGTGATGCTGACCTTGCCGCATTGATGGAACAGTCGAAACAAGCTCGAAAGAAAGGAGATATTAGTACCGCTTCCAAAAAGCTGAAGGAGCTTTTAAAGCGAAAACCTGATCCAAATTCTGTGTATTCAGTGATTGCAAATTATCAGCTTGGAGCTGATCTTCAACAGCTGGAAAAATGGTCTGAGGCTCGGCGATACTACGAGGCTGTTATTAAAGTTAAATCAACAGATCAGATCGGGGAGTATCAGAAGCTTGCAACCCAACAAGTTGAACAGATTGATCAATATCTTTTCGGGGTGCGCATCCAAAATTATATTGATAAGCAGGATTGGAAAAATGTTAGTAAGGAGCTAAAGCCACTATTGGAGAAACAAGGTGCGGAAGCCTCTGTCGATTGGGTAATACTTTGGCGTCAAGCTGAAATTGGACAGCAAAATTGGAAAGAGGCTTTAGCCACTTGGGATCTGCAACGCAAAGTTAATCCAGAAAGTGTAGAGACCCCTGAAGCCCTGATTCAGCAGGGCTCGTTGAAAGAGCAAATTGGTGATAATTCCGGTGCACTGGTTTCCTATCGAAAGGTCCTTGAAAAAGCTGTTGATCCAACTTTGGAAGCTCAAGCCGTGGGCCGTGTCTCTTCAATTTTACAACAACAAAGGAATTATACCGAACTTGTGGAATTTTATTCACAAAGATATGAGAAGTCTAAGGATCCACAGGTTAAGAAAAATTCGGCCTCTGAAATTGCGACTTACTACGCAACTGTTTTAGAAAACCCTGAATCAGCGAGAATTTGGTGGGAAAAGGTAGATCAAGGAGGAACAAGTCAGGAAGAAATCGCTGCAGTTTATGAGCTAGCCAAAATGGATGGAGCAGTTGGCAAAACAGATAATGCAATTCAGAGATTGGAGTCCTTAGTTGCCCGCCCCGTCCCAAAAAACACTCAATGGTTTGTCCTAGTCCATTACCAACTAGCCGCTCTCTACCATACGCTTGAACAATTTCCTAACGCCCTTCAGCACTATCAGGAAGTTGCTGAGCATCCTGAAGTTAAAGGTTTAGAGCAATACAGAGATCTCT
>WTIF01000442.1 GCA_011522845.1 Deltaproteobacteria bacterium | reverse complement strand
TCCAAATCTCAGAGTTTACTTCATTTGTATAAACTACGCAACTGCGCCAACCCCAGTAAACTCGCTCCTTGAACGCTGGGTTTGTTGATCGAATGGGCGAGTTTTCATCAGGAAGAGCTGATGTCAGATTGGGAACGGGTTCGTCAGTATGAGGGAATCAACAAAATCAAACCATTGTATTAAATTTGTTCCTCATAGACGTAGTGTAGATGAAGTCACTTCGTCAAAGGACATCAATCTGCATAATTCGAGGGTGCCGGACACCCTACGGGAACTCAAATAATGTAGCTGTAAGGTGTTAGTTCATGATCCTTATTGAGACCCAGTGGAAGCCAAGGCAGGGTGAAAAGTTGAGTTGATGAAGGAGTTAAATGAAATAGCACCTGTCTCAGCGCTTGTGGTGGCGGTGGTTAGCACGTCATTCAAAGACAAATTATATGGAATTCGAAGTTGTCTTCAATTCAGCCAGCAGCATCAAATTCCTTCCTAGAACAAAACGAACTTGCAACCAAGTAGGCAATAATGAGTTGGACCTGGGACGCAGTTTGTGAGGACCCACAACTGCAGGATCTTCCGTACAAATTAGAGTTGAATGGAGATGGAGAGCTGCTTATGAATGCTGTCAAGGTTCAGCACGCTTTTGTGGTCTATGAAATTCAACGTTTACTGATGCAACATCGTCCGGATGGATTCAGTCCTCCTGAATTCCCCATTCTTACCAAAGATGGTGTGCGTTCTCCAGATGTGGTCTGGATCACAAGTGAGCGACGTCGGCAAACAATCGCTGATAGCGCCGCTAGGATCGCTCCAGAAATATGTGTCGAGGTGATGTCACCAGGGAACACGATGGCTCAAATGCAGAAAAAAGGAAGGCTCTACCTCCAGGCTGGCGCACTAGAATATTGGATATGTGATGAGGCCCAGAAACTACATTTTTTCAGCCAAGCAGAGGAGTTACCACAGTCTGATATTATCCCTTCCTTTCCATCTTCCATTACATTGGAATAAGGTTGCTTGACACGATCAAAGCTCCACTTGAGTAAAATCTACCATTTTCATTACAGTGCTTATGAAGATGCACCTCGGCTCAGGCAAAATTGAGCGGTCGTTCGCTTGGTGCATCTGCTGAAATGGTGACTTCTACAAACTTTTCGTGTTTTTCCCCTGCTGAAATATCTGGAAGTGATAGTTTCCTCAACTTTCGAAACCCATGAATGACTTCCACCAAGAATTAGCAAACGGTGAATCCGAAGGCATCGAGTTCAAACGCGCGACCTCCTTGCTGAAAGAAGCTATTCAGACACTGTGTGCTTTCGCCAATCACAAGGGGGGTGTCCTTTACTTTGGGGTTGCAGATGATGGGAAGATCATTGGGCAAACAGTCACGGATGACACGTTGAAGAATGTCGCCAACTCGATCAAGCTCAATACGGATCCCAAACTTTATCCACAAGTGGAGAAGGTTGAATTTGCGGGAAAACTCTGTGTGCGCGTCTGTGTGGAGCAGAGCCCGCTCAAGCCCCATGTGGCCTACGGTAGACCCTACATCCGCGTTGGTACGACAACTCAGCAGCTGAGCCAAGAACAGTATCAACTACTACTCCAGCAACGCAAAAATGGCTATGGTTTTGACTTCCAGTCCTGCCCTGCTGCAACGATTGCGGACATCGATGAGACGAGTGTCCATAACTTCATGGAGATCGCCAATGCTGTCCGGGACTTCAACGAAAACCTCTACCTGCCGACTGACCAAGTGTTGGAGAAGCTTGATTTGGTAAAGGAAGGAGTTGTCACGAATGCTGCTGTCTTGCTGTTCGGTAAGCACCCAGCACGATTCTTCTCAGGTCACTACGAAGTCAAGGTCGCCAGCTTTCCATCGGATACAAGTTACGATGAGATGATCAATGAGCAGGAGTATGGGGGCAATTTAGTGAAGGTATTTGCAGATGCCCAAGGATTCTTGTTGAACTCCCTGCACAAAAGCTATGTGAAAGGTGAACAAGCCGGGACAGAGCATTTTGAGCTCCCAAGAGCAATGCTGCGCGAAGCCTTGATCAACTTGATCGTTCACCGTGATTATCGGGTGGATGTCAAATCCACAATTGAAGTTCGCCCTTCTTTCATTCGCTTCTACAATCCGGCTCAGCTGTTCTCT
>WTIF01000402.1 GCA_011522845.1 Deltaproteobacteria bacterium | reverse complement strand
CATCTAGATAGTAACTTTCTGCCTAATATTTCAAGTTATATTCTTACAGAGTAACTTGTCTGTTTATGTATCACAAAAAATTAATGATTAATATTTGATCAATTAATTATTTTTGATTAATATTTGATCAAAAATAATTTAAACTTCCGTTTGATCTCACAAATCTTTGCCAAAAGAAATTCCAGTAAAAAAGACATCTCTTTACTCTGCAGTTTGAATTTCTTTGTTCCAAGGAACCTTTTCTCCGTATGTTTTTAATTATTTGAGTATTAGAATGCTTTCAGGATTGAACTTGTTTTTACGGAGATGGTTTGGAGGAATTCCACCCACTGTCGGCTGGTTGGGGCTCTGCTTTGCGCTATCCGGAACCTCTGCCAGTCTAACGGTCTCAGCCGCAGCCTTGGTAGGTCAGCGTATTGCTGAAAATCCTGCGTGGGCCACGCTACCTCTATCGTTGAATCTGCTGGGCACCATGAGCATTGGCATTCCAGCATCTTTGTTAATGCAACGGATTGGGCGGCGTAATGGCTTTCGATTAGGGACTGTAGTGGGCCTATTTGGGGCGCTGCTAAACATCTATGCGATTCAATCCGAAAGCTTCACTCTTTTCTGCCTGGGCAGCTACTTGATCGGTTGTCTACTAGGTTTTGGGCAACTTTATCGCTTTGCTGCCATTGAAGCGACCCCGGAGGAACACAAGGCAAGAGCTGTTTCGCTGGTCTTGTTTGGTGGGATGCTCTCGGGCATCCTTGGGCCTGGAATAGCTTTTTTGACGAAGGATTGGGTAGAAGGTGCTCCCTTCATGGGAAGTTACCAGTCTCTGATTGGCCTCTACGTCGTCGTTTTTCTATTGTTGCAGTTGGTAGATCTGCCAAAACCAACAGCCAATGAACAGCAACCAAGAACACGTCCATTCTGGGAAATTACTCGTCAAACCACCTGGAAAGTTAGTTTGCTCAGTGCCGCTCTAGGATATGCAGCAATGGCCCTGATCATGACAGCAACCCCCCTCTCCATGCAGGCGCATCAACACTCTTTCTCTGCTTCCGCCTTTGTCATTCAGTGGCACGTGATCGCCATGTTCATGCCTTCTTTTTTCACGGGAAATCTGATTCAGCGCTTTGGAAGCAAGAACATCATGTTGGTAGGAATCGGATTAAATCTGCTCTGTATTCTGATCAACACACAGGGACAGTTCTTCCTGTCTTATTGGTCGGCCTTGATTCTGTTGGGAGTCGGCTGGAATTTCATGTTCATTGCGGGAACAACACTCCTGACCGAAACCTATCGACCTGAAGAAAAAGCACTGGTCCAGGGAGTCAACGATGTACTGGTATTTGGCGCGGCTGCGAGTGGATCGCTGCTGGCGGGAGTCTTACAGAATCAAATTGGCTGGGAGACACTGAATATGGTTGTCGCTCCTCCTCTGCTTCTGTTAGCAGGTTGGTTGCTATGGCTTAAGCGAGGGAAAGAGATCTTAGTTCAACAACCCATCCATTAGAAGAGAAATTTGTCTAGTGCGCCTCGTTGGTCTTAATCGATAGATAGAAGTCATAAACGCACATGAGGAAAGCGATTAAGCTGATCAATCCAAGGTCAAGTCGAGGAACTTTATAAACCAAAATTCCAAGGAAGATGCCCAGCGCTAGGATGCTTAAGAGTGCCAACAAAAAACGCATCTGTTCATTCTCCACTAGAAGATTCACCACGCACGGTTGATTCTAACCAGTGTGCAGTTCGTAAGAGACGGGCTTCTCCTGCTGGTGGTCCAACCAATTGGACTCCCAACGGCATTCCCGAAGCCGATTGAAACAGCGGAACACTCAACACCGGCATTCCACAGAGATTCCATAAAGCTTGAAAGCGAGTTGATTCCTCCGGATTGTCCAGACGTGGTGCAGTTCCGAGGGCCGCAGGCACTATAAAGGCGTCACAACGCTGTAGAATTTCTTCCAGCCCAGAACGCAAGACCTTGACCCAATCCAAGGCTTCCAAGTATTCCTTGGCCCGAATTTCTGAGCCCTCAACTATTAACCGCTGTAGAGCATCACTTAGTCCTTCCTTACCCCGATCCCAGTAGTGTCTCAAAGTTCGAGAAAGCTCTGCCTTGACGATCAGATCGTGTGCAGCCAAACCCTCCTCAAAGAGTGATGGCAA
>WTIF01000184.1 GCA_011522845.1 Deltaproteobacteria bacterium | reverse complement strand
GGGTGCTGCTGCGTAGCTTGAAGTCAGGACCAACCAGATAGGACTCTCCGGTCTCGCCGAGACCGGTGCGTTGCAGCATCACTTCATTCAAGGTGCTGTCTGACAGCTGAAGAGCAACGACCAATTGTGAACCCAGATTTGTCCGTGATGTCTGACTTGTTTTGCCAAGTAGAGAATTACTGATTTTCACTCCCTTTGCTATGAAAGCTGCAGGTGCATTTCCTTTTGGCTCATAAGGAGCGAAGTCAACAAATCTTGTGCGCTTGTTCATTTGCTCAATATCTAATGATCCATAGCCAATCTTCCGCACCAACTTTGCCAGATTACTGTTCTTAAAATTCCCACTCAGAATGTTCGTTCGGTAATCCGCTCCCTGAGCAACTGTATAAAAAATGGCTCCGTTAGGTAGAATCAGAAACAAGTCATTGTAGTCACTTAGTTCAGAGAGTTTTCTGTAAAACTCATTATCGTTGGCATCTAATGGATTGAGTACTTCACGCACTCGCATCTCACTCATAAGAGCCCAATTCAGATCCTCAAAGACAAAGGGACTCCAGGCGCTCAAGACGTGATTATTCATGTAATTGCGGCTCACCCCCACTCCCGATTCTCCAGATAGCCCAGCCAGAACCTGAGCCATCTCTACTTCTTCAAAGTCTTGAAATGATACTTCCATTGAGAAATTTGTTGGATTCAGATACGAGTCTGAGCGGAAAAGTAGATCACTACCCACCAGATAGGTTTCTCCCGTCTGCCCAAGGCCGCTACGGCGGTTCATCACATTTTTGAACTTGTCCACTGGAAATTCGAAGATCAACACACCCAGCTTACGATTTTCCGCAAAAACAGGTGTTGCCATGAACGCCGTTGGCCTTTCAAAGTTAGGCTCGTAGGGTTCGAAATCTGCGATAAAGAATTCCCCTGACACCTCCGCTGCATTTGCTCGGCTAAAGATTTCTCCTAGATGGCTTTCCGCAAACGGTCCATCCGTGAGAGAAGTACCAAAATCAATGCGTTTTCTCAGCGAATAGACAATGTCCCCGTTTTCTGAATCAACCAGATAAACATCCTGGTAACCAAATTCTTCTGCGAAATTTCGAACCATTGGATGGAAATCCGCGTGCATCAAGTCATAGGGTGGTTCAAAAAGAAGCTCACTCTTTGGTTTGAGTAGTTCTATCTTTGACTCAAGGGAGTGTGAATTGCTCAAAAGATATGCCTGCTGGATGACTATGCTCCACTCACTCAACAGTGAAAATTTCTCTTCTAAATCCAGCGCATTTTCTCCAGTAATTTCCTGATAACGCTGACCAAAATCTTCTTCCCAACAAAGTTGTAATTCCTTACGAATTGGCTCAAGTTGATCTACTGACACTTCCCGATCATATCGGTAGTTTCGGAGATACACAGGCAGGCTTTCCATTGCATCGATTAGCTTGGGCCTCTGTGCAAAATCCAGCAATTGAGCCTTGCTGAAGCTCAGATAATCCATCAGCGTCTCTGCCTTTGCGTCCCGGATTGCTGCTAGCTTGCTCTCTGCGGTTTTCTGAAAACTCTCCACAGTTTTACCAAGTACTGCCAAATCACTTTGCTGCTGAGTAAAATAGTTTTCCAACTGCTGTTGCTTTTGCTCACGCAACCCAGTCAGCTGCTGAAAAGTTTGTGTGGTTAACGAGGTACCTGCCACCAACAGACCGATTAGGGTCAGCAGCACTGCCGGCACACAACCAACCAGCAAAAAACTTCCGACTAGCTTGCGCCGCATTGGGATATCTTGGAGTCGCACAAGGCCTCTCCTACGAATGTTTGGAATTAAACTTTTTGATGGAGCAGAATCATAAAACGTAACGGGCTGAAAGCTCAACTGTACGCTTCACGAGATTCATGTAACTTTTCGCTGAAAAAGGAAGGAATTCGCTATCTGTAGGTAACAGAACTTGCTGGGGCAACCCTTAGGTCCCCAGACATGCTCTTGGATAGCTGGTTGGGCAGGATGATCCATACTCTTTGGACTGGAAGCACTGATCTAATTGAGAAAGCGAGAAAACCAACGGGCATAGATCATTCAAATGGAGAGAGTGGATGGCTATCTCAGTCTATTATTGCGAGTGCTTGGCAATCAGTTTGCGAGCCTTGCTGACAAGAGCTTTTCCATCA
>WTIF01000436.1 GCA_011522845.1 Deltaproteobacteria bacterium | reverse complement strand
TATCTTCTGCCGTAATCTATTGATTTACATGACGCCATACTGGCAGAATACAATCGTCAACCGTTTAAGAAACTATTTAGAGCCAGGTGGCTATCTACTTTTGGGGCACTCCGAATACTTGGCTGATAAAAAAGATTTTCAGCTTACCAAATTTAATGCTTTTCAATCTCCCATTTCCTAAAAAATGAGCATTTCAGGAAACAAGATCAAAGTACTGATCATTGATGACTCAGCCTTGGTGCGAAGAGTCATGACAGATATTTTATCAGCAGATTCAATGATCGAGGTGGTAGGAACAGCTCCTGATGCCCAGATTGCAACAAGACAAATTAGAAAATTGGAACCAGATGTCTTGACGCTCGACATTATGATGCCCGGGATGAATGGATTAGAATATCTTGAAAGGTTAATGAAATCTCATCCCATGCCGGTAGTGATGGTCAGCTCTTTAACCCAGAAGGGCGCCCCCGATGCTTTGAAGGCTCTGGAGTTGGGAGCAGTTGAGGTGATTGGAAAACCTCAGACAACGGTTCGTGAGGGAATGGAGGAAATCTCCATTTCAATCGTGGATGCAGTAAAGGCTGCAGCCCAAGCAAAGTTGAAAAAAGCGGGGGATATCTTTCTGAAATCTCCCGAAAAACATACAGCTGATGCCATCATTCCAAAAAATCCTCCTCGACATCTCGGCGGACATGCGATTGATCCTTTGATTGCGATTGGTGCTTCGACAGGTGGAACAGAAGCCATTCTGGCTGTCCTGTCGAAGTTACCAGAATCAATGCCCGGGATTGTCGTTGTACAGCATATGCCGGGCTCGTTCACCAAAAGTTTTGCAGAAAGGCTTGATCGAAATTCAAAACTTACAGTGGTTGAGGCTACTAATGGAGAAGTCGTAGAAGCTGGAAAAGTTTATTTGTCGCCAGGTGAGCAGCACATGCTTGTGGAGAGCGCAAATCGGGGCTATCGCATTCGACTCAATGATGGTCCCCTAGTTTGTAGACATCGTCCATCCGTTGATGTTTTATTTCGCTCTGTAGCCCAGGAAGCAAGACACCATGCCCTGGGTGTGATCCTAACCGGCATGGGAGATGACGGAGCTCAGGGGATGCTTGAAATGAAGGAAATGGGAGCTTTTAATGTTGCCCAAGATGAAAGCAGCTGCGTGGTCTATGGGATGCCTAAAGTTGCTTTAGCTAAGGGTGGAGTGGACCAAGTGCTGAACTTGAAGGAAATTCCTGAATTGCTGGTCCAAAGAACACACTGATCAAAAATAAATCTCTTACAGTCAACCTGCCTCTCAAATGATGATCTAGTACCAATATCCATCACCGATCATCTGTTTTCAAAACTCCCCTCCCTTCTGTAACTCCTGCGCTGGATCTTACATTAATTCCTGCAATTGATTTCGAAAAAGGTTCGCTCCTCCATGAGCTGGATGGCGAAGTCCAATAGAAGATATGCCAATTTCTGCTAGCTGCTGTTGAGCCTGTCTGCCAATCGCCAGGAGTCTTACATTAGGAAATTGAGCCATTAGATATTTGAGAACTTCTCTACCGACCCTTCGCTCCGATGGAGTAGGTGTGCGGTTAGAAAGAAACCCGCTCTGTTTCTTGTAAGGGTGCCATGGAAACGAATTCCAAAGAATAGTTTTGTGAGTCAAATTAAAACGAACAAGTTCACTCCAAACGATTGTAGCAGTAGGTTCATTAAATCCCTTCTGATTCAATTTCTCTTTACTTGTTCGCTGATGTTCCCCACTAAATACATGGCTTCCAAACAACTGCTTATCTGCTAGCTCTCCAAGAAGTAATCGCTCTGATGTCATCGGAATACCCGTAAAGTGGCCACCCTGATAACCTAGGGCTTCAGCCAACATAATATATTGAACCCGATCCAATCTCTCTGAAAAATAAGCACGAAGATTCTGCTGTCTAACTTTATAAGAATCATGGTGCTGATCGTGCTCAAAATCATATTCCCACCAAGGGTTAAAAACATCACCCTTTGGACTGTTTTTCAGTAGGTTCAGGAATTCATCGATCATATTATTTCATTTTGAGTTGGAACTTAGTTTGAAGAAAGTTTCCTGAAAGTTACTTATCAAAAAAGATTTAATTTGACGTTCAAAAATATTACCTTTATCAATAGTAATAAGCATTGTGC
>WTIF01000119.1 GCA_011522845.1 Deltaproteobacteria bacterium | reverse complement strand
TCTTCTAGGTTTTCAGCCGCCATCCAATCATAATCATAGGTACAAAATATGGGATTTTCTAAAAGAGTTTTTGTCAGCGCTTTATTATCAATTTTCTCTGTACCTCTGAGTGGAATTGCTTGGGCTGATTTGCCAGTCTTGGATTTAAAAAATAGTCGGGTGGCTGTCCCTTCGTTCGCATTGCAAACCAATCACAACGGAGCACTGAACGAAATTAAAGATGAAAACGGTAGAATGTCTTTGGGACTTGAAGAGGTGATTTATGGAAAGGTTGGCGATGAAACAGTCAATGGTGGACTGGTGTCGACGAGTGTGGATTTCCAACTCAATGAGCAGCGAAATTTATCTTTTGCGTACACACAGATCAGTCTTGGAAACTTTGGAACAATGACTGCGGGAGGCGTTTCATCTCGATTAGATGCAACTGAAGAGATGTTACTAGTAGAGACAGCCGAAGAATTTGACAACGGAAAGTCTCACTTGGCAGTGAGTGTGGGCAGGTACACCTCTCCTGATTCTTCAGCAACATTGGGGATGGTTGGTGGAAAAATGATTCTGGATCAGGAGGACTACCTAATCGGGGGAAGTGCGCAACTGTTCAACGGGCCGAGCGGAATTGGAGACGGAGGCCAACTACGTCTTGGAGGGGGTCTGCAGGACGAGAACACTTCTTATGAAGTAGGCCTTGATTTCTTTCAGATGCCACTCAATTCCAAAGCTGAAACCTCGCTTGGGCTATATGTAGATGGTGAATATGCTGTGGATGAACATGTTTTTGGAGCGACTTTTGAGCGAGTCGATGGGCAAAATATGGATCAGCAGAATATTGGGGCCCGCTGGTTGAAGCAGTATGAGCGATTCAACGTGGGCCTGAACTATCGTATTTCACTCGTTTGGGATGATGGGGATGATTACGTTTTGAATTGGCTAGGTGTGAACGCGACGCAGAAATTTTAAGCTATCCTGTCAGGAAAAGTAGTTCACTTAGTTTAGCAATTCTTGAAGCTTGTGAACCTGTTCCTCGACAGACATCCCCCCGGTCTCGATGACATGATCCGCATATCGCAAATAAAGGGGTTGCCGCTCTTTAAATAGCTCTGCGAGATCCTGCCCGGGTCGGCAGGCAATTCCTCTCTTTTCAAAATTGGTAACTCTACTGAGGACATCCACCAAGGGTAGGTTAAGGAAGATTCTAAGCCCCAAACTTCCCAAATGAGACATTGCAGATTCGCTGTAGATAGCACTTCCTCCGGTTGAGATGATCTGTTGCTCTCCATCCAGTTGGATCAGGGTTCGCTCTTCCTCCACACAGAATCCTTCGTATCCCAAGCCATCAAAGATATCTTGAAGTGGGCGATCGTGGTTTGCTTCCATCAGTAAATCTGTATCCACTAGGTGCCACCCCAGCTTTTCAGCAAGAAGCTTCCCCAGTGTACTTTTCCCAGAACCGGGCATGCCGAGCAAAATTAAGTTCTTATGAAGACTTTTTTTCATGAATTGGAAATGGGACAGATCTGTTTGGAGCGAGAACTAGTGGATAAACTCCGGATTCAAGCATGATTTTTGACATGATCTTGCCAGGCCAGAAGATGTGCTGCTGTTTGTTCACGATCAGTTTTCACTTCAATCAGCGAAGATTTGTTTGAACGCCACGCCTCCTGAAAACTATTCTGGAGCTGTTCCAGATTTTCTGGCTGGAAGTAAGGCAGATCGAACATTGCCGCAACTTTTGAAAACTCGCAACCATGTGGTGTGCCAAAAAAGCGCTCAAAAACATCCTTTTGCTTGGAGATGGGTAGCAATGAAAAAATCCCTCCACCATCATTGTTCAGAATAACCAGAGTCATAGGAACTGGACTTTCTCGAAACAACAGGAGGGAATTCAGATCGTGTATTGCAGAAAGATCGCCCAAGAGAATTGTGGTTGGTTGCCGATGACCCATGGCCCACCCACAGGCCGTTGCAATTTGACCATCAATCCCGCTGGCTCCTCGGTTGGCTGCAACTCGTAAGGGAGCATTCCGAGTTGTTGAGAGCATGTCCACTTCCCGGATTGGCAAGCTGTTTCCCACAAAAAGGGCACGCTCTATGGGCATTTGACGAATCAGCTCCCGAACGATAGATACTTCTCCGAACCTCTCTGTTTGATCCCACCACTGTGCCATCTGCTCTTCCAATGCTTGGGAACCCAGCTTCCATTGTTCTAGCCACTGAGTTCGTGACGGACTTGCTACCGTGAGGGGAAGAATTTCCTCTAGTTCCTCCCAGTCCAATTGCAACCGCCAATGAGAACGTTGAGACGGTATCTGTCTCTCAGGATGATTCGTTATGACGATCTTACGAGTTGAGTTGCAGTCTTGCCACCATTGAAGCCAGCGTTTTGAGACGTATTGATTTCCCAGATGAATCCAAACCTCTGGTCCAGCCTCACGCCAATGATCCTGAAGCAAGAGTTGGTCTGCCAGATCAATGCGTTGAGTTAAATGCCCAAAACGAAATCCAGAGGTGGTGTCCGCAAAGACCGGCCAGTTCAGTTTTTCTAGAAATTTACCTACAGCGTGGTGAGCCCGAACTGGGAGCTCTCCGAGAGTGACCAACCCACGGTCTGCCTTCAAGTGTTGACGAAGCGCTTGTAAATCTCTCTTAGCCAGTTTTTGGATTGGGATGCTTAGTTGAAAATCTGGTGAGGATACTTTAGGAAGGGTGGGTGATTCATTTGATAGAAATGGTTCACGAAAGGGTATGTTCAGATGAACTGGACCTGGATCTGGGTGAGCACTTCGCAGAACGGCTTGGGCAGCCCATGACTTGACAGTACTTTCTTGTAGAGTCTGATCAGGGCATCCTGGATCATAAAACCATCGAGTATGACTACCAAAAAGTCGATTTTGATCAACTGTTTGATTGGCCCCAGTTTGCTGTAATTCTGGGGGGCGGTCTGCAGTAATAGCCAACAAGGGCAGGTGTTCTACACTGGCTTCAATTATCGCTGGGTAGTAATTGGCCCCAGCTGTCCCTGAGGTGCAAATCAAGACTGCTGCTTGATCTGTAGCGCGAGCCCAGCCAAGCGCAAAATAGGCGGCTGCCCGCTCATCCAGAAAAATTTTGGTGTTCGTTTGAGGATGTCGAGCAGCAGCAACGGTCAAAGGAGTGGATCGAGAACCAGGTGAGATACAGAATTGTGTAATGCCCTGAGCCACCAGCTCTTCAATCAACCAGTAGCTCAAACACTCATTGGGGGTCATGAAGGATTTCCGAGCAGTGCCTCCCAGCTACGGAGTTTGTGATCTAGCTCTTGCCATTCACGGTCTGGATCAGAACCTTCAACAATGCCTGCACCTGTATATACTGTCAGAGAGTCTCCCTCCAATACTCCGGAACGAATACCGACCGCAAACTCACTTTGCTGCTTGCTGACATAACCAACAGGGCCTGCGTACCAGCCACGGTCAAATGATTCCAAGTTGTTGATTTGAGACCTGGATACTGCTTGAGGCAGTCCACACACAGCAGGTGTTGGATGTAGCGAAGAAAGAAGCTGAGCATCTGTCACTTCATCCAGTAGACGTCCTTGCAGACGACTTTGCAAATGTTGAACATGCTTCAGTCTGAGGGGTTCAAGATGAGAGAGCCTTTCCACTACTCTACAATGTTCTGAGAAACGTTCTTCCATGAAGCGCAAAACAACAAGATGTTCCCGAACTTCTTTCGTGTCGTGGAACAATTCGTGGGTCAGTTGCTCATCATGATATGCGTTCTGTCCTCTTGGTCTAGTGCCTGCCAAGGCCTCACTTTCTAGGTTCTGGCGCTTCCTTTTGAATAATCTTTCAGGTGTGATGCTCAAAAATGCCGGACCTTGCGAATCCTGCCAGCCAAAGTGGTAGGCATGGGGTGCTTGTTGGCGGAGTTGATTCAGCAGATCGAAAGGATCAGGGCTTATGTTCAATTGGAAATGGGATTGTCGAGCCAAGACAATTTTTTCGCAGTGACTAGCTCGAATTTGGCTGAGGGCTGATTCGACCGAATGACTCCAATCAACCAAATTGGGAGCGTCATTCCTCTCAACAATACTGATTCTCTGGCTGTCAAATAGTCGCGGGTTTGAGGGAAACTTTAAACAGGCCAATAAGTCAAACAGCTCTTGTGTTGTCGCAGCGCCTTCAATGTTTTGAGCAATATGCACCCAGAGAAAACTACCGCTTGGATCTTGTTGAACTGTTAGAAATGGTAATGTGAAGGCAGCTTTTTGAAAGTTGTTAGACTGTCCAGCTTCCTTGGTTGAAGTGTGGAAAGGTATGCCACCTAGGAAGACAGTGTTGGGTGGGACGAACTCTTGCCATTCAGACACTTTCTGCATCACCTCATCGGTAGTGCCTCTTATCTGGAGGGCGGACCCCAATCCCGCCAGCTGGAATTGATGTTCTCGGTCGGACCAATAAACACGAGTAGCTCCTTCTTGATGTTGAAGCCACTCAAGAGGATCTGGTTCTGCAATCGGAATACAGAGTTGGAGAATAGGACTTTGATTGCGATGTTGCCAGCGTGGGAGCACCTCACGCAAGTGTTCTAGAACACTCGGCCAATCAAGTGGTTTGGGTTGTGGTTGAAGCTGCAACGACATCGTGAACTGACTGAAATACGGTATGAGAGATGGCTGTTATTAATTTTTATTATTTTTTCATATCTACCTTGCTCACAACAAGCCCGAAGAAATCTGCATCTTCATTAGCGACGCCAGGCTGAGGAAAATACGATGGGCTCTGGGTAGGCTCCCAGCCTATATTTCTCTCTCTGCTGACGAGTGAATTGCACGATGTGGGGGATTTCTTTTGGAGGTACGTCACGCAATTCAGGGACCCAGCGAATAATGAATTCTCCATTTGGATCATACCGCAGGGTTTGGGTGACCAAATTGAAGTAGCGATCTTCTCTTGGATCGTTACCAACCCCAGCCACATAGTTCCAGTTCCCCCAGTTGCTGTGAACATCATAGTCAATCAAGCGACTTTCGAAGTAGGCAGCACCCAAGCGCCAATCCTGTTGCAGGTCTCGAACTAGAAAACTAGCTACGTTTTGTCGGCCTCGATTAGACATGTAGCCTGTTGCGTTGAGCTTCCTCATGTGTGCGTCCACAAAAGGAACTCCTGTTTCACCCTGACACCAGGCTTCAAGCCACTTTTCCCAATGTTCTACTCTTGGTGATTGGTTGCGTATACCGCCGGAACGGAATAATTTTGCGCCATGTAGTCGTGTGATCCAGCGAAAGTATTCTCGCCACCAGAGTTCAAATATCAGCCAGTACGTTGAAGCGTTGGCAACCACATCATTCTCATATCGTCGAACCTCCTGATAAACATGCTTTGGAGATAGGCAACCCAAAGCCAGCCAGGGTGAAAGTTTTGCGGAGTCGTCTGCTTTCAGCATCCCATTTCGCGTCTCTTTATAGGTTTTGATTGCATGCGATTTCCACAAGTAGTGTTGAACACGGGACAAAGCTGCGGTCTCCCCGCCGGCAAAGCGATAGACACTGCGAATATCCCGAATGAAAGGCTCAAAACCCAGATCTTCCAAATTAGGGATGATACCCGGTGGGCAGTCCTGAGGATGGGGAGGTAGAATTTTCGGGACAGGAATGGGACGACTGATTTGGACTTCTTTCTCTACTTTTTTGCGGAAATTACTAAAAACTTGTGGAAGATCAACCAAAGAAAAAGGAAGTTCCGTTTCTTTCAGCAAGCTATTCCCGTCACAGAGTCGTAAGGGAACTTTTAGTCTCTTACGGAGGTTGTCTTCTTCACGTTTTTCGTCTGGAGCATGTTCACGGTGAGCGAAGACAACATCCACCCGATGACGCTCTGCCAACTCTGCAACAATCTCAGGTGGATTGCCCCTTCGAAAGATCAATTCCCCGCCTCTTTCCTGAGCATGCTTCCTTAAGTCTTCCAGGCTTTGCAGCAGAAATTCTAAGCGAATGTTATTGATCTTCGGGAACCCATAGGTGGTGGATTGGAACCAGATATCCGGTAGGCAGTAGACCAACAGTAATTGGTCGGACTTCTCAAGAGCACACTGTAAGGGCAAGTGATCATGAAGCCGAAGATCGTTGCGAAGCCATACCAGCGTAGTTCTCATGGAATGCCATGGGATTGAGTGAGAGCAACCTCAGAGTTGACTGATGCCAGTCTAAGGTTGCCAAAATTCATCCGCTGGGGAACGTTAGTTGTGTGAGTGAAGAAATTGATTCACTTTATTTACAAGAGCCAGAGAGCCGATGAGCAAACGCTCACCGGTGGCAATGTAAGATATTAGAAAAGAAAGTCGAACAAATTCGTTAGGGAGTGCTTCGTTTGGCAGCAATTTGGCGAGCGGAATGGTTGAGAATGGCCTTGCGAGGGCGAATGCTTTTCGGGGTGACTTCCACCACTTCGTCATCAACAATGAACTCAATGGCTTGTTCCAGTGTCAGCGGCAACACAGGAGTCAGAACAGTGTTCTCGTCTTTCCCAGATGCCCGAACATTGGTTAGTTTTTTCTCTTTGCAGGGGTTCACGTTTAAATCGCTATTTCGATTGTGTTCACCAATGATCATTCCTTCATAAACTTCGACACCTGGTCCAAGAAAAAGTCGCCCCCTAGGTTCCAAATTAAACAATGCATAAGCTACTGATTTTCCACTTCGGTCTGCCACTAACGACCCCGTCAACCGAGTTGGCAAAGCTCCCCGATGGGGCTCATAGCCCAGGAGCATGGAGTTGAGAATACCGGTTCCGCGAGTATCCGTCAGAAACTCACTGCGGTATCCGATCAGTCCCCGAGAGGGAACCTGAAACTGTGCTCGGATCCGGCCTGTGCCATGATTTACCAAATTGACCATTCTCCCTTTACGGAGCGACAATTTTTCAGAGACAATTCCCAGAAAATCTTCGTCACAATCAATGTAGACTTCTTCAATGGGCTCCAGAAGCTGAGTCCCCTCGCGTCGACAGATGACCTCTGGGCGCCCTACGGAAAGCTCGAACCCTTCCCGGCGCATGGTTTCGATCAGAATCGACATTTGCAGTTCACCACGTCCTTTGACCAGGAAACATTCGGCATCATCAGTGTCTTCTACTTGCAAGGACACATTCCTGAGAGTTTCCCGAAGTAATCTTTCTCGAAGTTTTGTGGACTGAACAAACTTTCCTTCTCGGCCAGAAAGTGGAGAGGTGTTTGTGAAGAATCTCATGGATACTGTGGGCTCGTCAATTCGCAGCCGTGGGAGCGCCTGAGGGCTTTCCGCATGGCAGATCGTGTCACCGATATGAACGTCTTCCACTCCAGCGAGAATCAGAATGTCTCCTGCCTCAATTTCACCGACTTCTGCCATGGTGGTTCCACGATATACCTGCAACTTCGTAGCACGCAAAGCCTTGGTTCCTTTCTCACCCAGGCAGACCAGAGGTTCGTTGCGTTGTACCTGTCCGTTCATCACCCGACCGACAGCGAGGCGTCCCAAAAATTCGGAATAACCTAGATCAGCAACCAACATCTGAAAAGGAGCTTCTTCCTTGAAGCGTGGAGGAGGTACATGCTCCACGACTCCATCCAATAAAGGTTCAAGATTACTTGAATCAGCGTCCAAAGAGGTTTTTGCAATGCCTTCGCGTCCAATGGCATAAAACACTGGAAAGTCAATTTGCTCATCATCGGCTTCCAGATCGATAAATAGGTCATAGACTTCATTCAGAACTTCATCTGGACGGGCATCTTGTCGATCAATTTTATTAACGACAACCAGGACTTGTAGTCGGTTTTCGAGAGCTTTTTTCAAGACAAAGCGGGTTTGAGGCAGAGGACCTTCAGAAGCATCGACAAGTAAAATTGCACCATCGACCATGGTCAGTGCTCTTTCAACTTCACCACCAAAATCTGCGTGTCCTGGAGTGTCAAGGATGTTGATTTTGGTGCCTTTCCATTCAATGGAGCAATTCTTGGCAGAAATCGTGATTCCACGTTCCTTTTCCAGGTCCATGGAGTCCATCAGGCGGTCACTGATTTCTTGATTTTCGCGGAACAATCCGCTTTGACGAAACATCTGATCGACAAGTGTGGTTTTGCCATGGTCAACATGTGCAATAATAGCTAAATTACGAATTTTCGGGTTGGTGACTAACTGCATAAAGTTTGGGTTGGGATGAAACTCAAAAAAGGCTGGGTAACCTGGGCTGGCCGAATGGCTGGTTGGTTACGGACGTTACTATTGGCAGGCTTGATCTTTTGGGGAGTGACTACTTGGCAGGCCCGTGAACTGGTACCTGAGAAAGAACTTGCCCCACAATTTCGGCTCTTTGCCAGAGATGGAAAAACATACAGTTTATCGGATGCAAAAGGAAAGACGCTTCTGCTCTATTTCTTCGCTCCGTGGTGTACGGTTTGTCATTTCAGTATTGGTAATTTGGAAGGTTTGCAGTCAAAGCAGGAAGAGGGAGAATTACTGATTTGGTTGGTTGCTCTCTCCTATCAAAGCCTGGAAGAGGTTGATGTGTTCTTACAGCGGCATCAATTGAACTATCCTGTTCTCTTCGGCGATCAAGAGATGGCAGCAAATTATCACATTGGAGCTTTCCCGACATACTACGTTGTTGATCCCGCAGGAAAAGTTGCGGCTCGATCGGTCGGCTACAGTACGGAGTTAGGATTGCGCTGGCAAACTCGTTGATATTAATAATAAATATTAATTGATCGAATCTTCGACGTTGAATTATTTTAAACGCTTGCCAAACTAGTTGTTGTATTTC
>WTIF01000067.1 GCA_011522845.1 Deltaproteobacteria bacterium | reverse complement strand
ACCAGAGAGTGAACAATGCTTTCTCGATGAATCACCACTTCAATTTTTTCCAGAGGAATCCCAAAAAGCCAGTGGGCTTCAATCACTTCGAGTCCCTTATTCATCATTGTTGCTGAATCGATGGTGATCTTGTTGCCCATCTCCCAGTTGGGATGTTGTAGCGCGGCTTCCTTGGTAATTTCAGAAAAGCCCTCCAGTGGCAAATCTCGAAAAGGACCGCCGGAGGCGGTTAGAATGAGTGAAACCACATCTTCTCGCCGATGACCAATAAGAGACTGGTAAATCGCATTGTGCTCACTATCCATCGGCAAGACTCGGCTCCCACTTCGATGGGCAACCTGCATGAACAACTCCCCTGCGAGCACCAAGGACTCTTTGTTTCCAAATACCAGATCCTTTCCGGATTCCAAAGCTTGGAGACAAGGTGATAATCCGGCACTTCCAACAATTCCTGTGACCACCAAATCTACATCAGGGTGTTGTACCAACTCGCAATTTCCTTGGTCACCACAAAAAATTTCTAACTCAGACTCCGTGAACAGTTCTCTTAGTTGATTGACTTGATCCGAAGCTTCGACGACGACCTGCTTCGGTGCAAACTCTTTAATCTGATCAACAAGCACGTTGATTGAGCGGCGACAACTCAGTGAGTGGATCTTGAAACGATCGGGGAACTGCCTAACGAGACTTAGAGTACTCCCTCCGATGGAACCAGTAGAACCCAGTAGTGCAATGGATTTTGGATTCATGCGATAAGCAGCATCCAGTAGTAAAAGAAAGGGGTCGTGAGCAGGAAACTGTCCAACCGATCCAGGATACCACCATGACCAGGTAGTACCTTTCCAGAGTCTTTGACCCCACAAAGACGCTTCATTTTCGATTCAACCAAATCTCCAACTTGACCCAAGACGGAGATGAGAAAAGTGAGCAACAATGCCATTGGCCAGGAAAAATCCAGCCAGTTTACGGCAATCACCGAGCCAACAAGCATACTCCCGACTGTCCCACATAAGCTCCCCTCACGGGTTTTCTTCGGACTGATTCCAGGAGCAAGAGGAGTTTTGCCAAATTTGCGTCCACCAAAATAAGCGAGACTATCCGTGAGCACAATCACAACAAGTAACAAACATAGATTCAATTCCCCATGGGGGAGATCCTTGATCAGTGTAATGTGTGGGAAGCTCCAACCAACCCAAAACAGCCCAAATAAAACCCAACCCAAAGAATGTAGTTCTTCCAATTGCTGCTTGTGGGAGAAGACCATTTCATTCAGAATCCAGCCACCGGCAACCAAGATCAACATGGCATTCAGAGCACCAATCCCTCCCAAAAGTGGGCTGATACTTAGAAAAAAAGCGGAGTACAGCCAGCCTCGCCGATTCAGGTGTACTTTCTGTTGGGAGAGCATTGCTCGGTATTCCTGCATTCCGAGTATGACGACCACTAAAACCAGCAAGCCAACCCATTGGGTGGTCCCATAGGCCAGCGAAAGGATTGCCACTAACACCATCACCATACCACTGAGCAATCTCTGCGTTAGGTTGGAAGACCACCAGGTGGTTTGGCTCTCTTCAGACATGCAGTTTTAATTTCAAATAGGAGATGTTAGGCAGAGACAGGTGTGATATCACCCATCCTACGTTGCCGCTGTTGGTAGGCTTGTAAGGCTTTGTGAAAATCATCTTTCGTAAAATCAGGCCAGAGAACTTCAGTGTAGTAAAACTCTGCGTAGGCTGCCTGCCAGATGAGAAAATTGGAAAGTCTTTGTTCTCCGCTTGTACGAATGATCAGATCCGGATCGGGCAGACCAGAAGTGTACAAATGCTGATGGATGGCCTCTTCATTAATTTCTCCAGCTTGTAGTTCTCCATCTTCAATTTTTCGGGCCATTTGCTGCATCGCTCTGACTAGTTCCGCACGTCCACCATAGTTGAGAGCCAGATTCAGCGTTAGGCCTGTATTGCTCTCAGTCAAATTCAAAGCGTTTTCTAGCGGTTTGTGCAGAAATTCTGGAAGGCGGGTGGTATCTCCGGAGATCCGCATACTTACGTTATTTTCTAGCATCGTTCCGAGTTCCTTCTGCAGATATTCGTGAAGCAACTCCATTAGAACATTGACCTCTTGGCGAGGGCGAACCCAATTTTCTGTGGAAAAGGCATAAAGAG
>WTIF01000166.1 GCA_011522845.1 Deltaproteobacteria bacterium | reverse complement strand
TTCTAACAATTCTAACCGTCTGTGGATTGCTGCTCTGTGGTGGATTCTGGATTGGTGATTCATGGTGGGAAAAGTTAGTGAATGCTGCTGGATCCGGAGTTCAGCCTGTACAGGCAGCCGCTAATTTGGGTGAAGAAACCAAGATCGCTTACCGTATCCAAGTGCGTGATGCGGATCAACTGCCCCTGGAGCGAGCGTTTGTTTCCTTGCAGAGCTACCCAGAATACCAGTGGTTCACCAATCAACTCGGGGAAGTTACACTGCGTGTTGAGCCAAATTCACACCACGTGACGATTGTGGCTAATGGATTCATTACCCAGACCTTTGCCCTTCCTATGGTAGATGGTCGCGATGAAGTGATCGTCAGCTATCAGTTGAAGCCCAACCCTTTGCTCGCGCAAACAAGCCGCTAGCTACTCTTGGGGATCGCCTGTAGGCAGATCAAATCTCCAGTTCCTCTGCTTTCCAACCAACAATCATCAGTCACTGCTGGAATCATCCAGCCTTCTTCGTGACGAACCGTCCCACAACTTTCACCACCTACTAACAACTGGCCGTATCCTTCTACGCCCATCAATAGTTGGTAGTTTCCTTTCCCTTCAAGTCGGATACGTTTCCCAGCGGGTATAGAAAGTCGGAAGGCGTCAAAGTCCGGAAAGTTGACCACTCGTTCACAACAAACTCCATCCCGTTGCCAGATCAACTCAGGTTGTGGAGGTTGATATACTTCGGGTTTCATCCCAGCAAGAGCTTCTTCAGTATTCCAATGATCTTGGGTCAAGACCTTCTGGCCAAACATCACGATCATCCGCTCATAATGGGGAGTCTGAAATTCAATGACTCTGACTCCATGTTGCAGAGAGTGCATTTGCCATGTTGGGAAAGACACTACATCTCCAACACGCACCGGACATGACCCAACGTAGGCCTCCGCTGCAAGCCGTAGTTTGGTTTCTTCTTGCTGCAGATGTTCTGGTATGGTTGAGAGCAATTCCTGCATCTCTTCTGGACTAAGCGCTTGAGTCAATCCATAACCACGTTGGCTTCTTTCCTGATCTAAGCGTTCATCCAGCTTTCTACGCAAAATTTCATAGTTTTGAATCGCTTTTCGGAAGTCTTTTCGATACGCGGACCACCAATCGTCACCATGTTGTTGCTGATAGGTTTGAAGGAGTTCTGGATGGAGTCCGGCTCGCACTTGTCCCACTCCATCTGGCCAGGCAGTTTCATCAATCGCCGTAACAATGTAGACTTCCCATTTTTCCTGATGTAATTCCAGATACAGATCCCCTAAGATAATTTCTGGGACTGGATTCAGGGTTTTCAACAAGATGAGTGGAGGTTCTTGGTGAGCCAGCAAAGACTCTGGAAAAAGATTTAGCGCGTACGGTAGCTCAGTTGAACCCTGTTCATCAATGACGCTGGCCACTCCTCTTTGCTCGACACCTGTGTACCAACCTTCATAGCCCCAGGGCTTGGGTATTCTTAGTTCTTGGAGTTTCAATGGCAAATGAGGGCTCTGTAAGACAGCTTGTTGAGCCATGGCGATGGTTTCCAACTGCGAGTTTCCAAGCAATTGTTGCTGAATTGCAATGGGGTCAACCTCTGTTTTCCATACACATCCTCTAATGTTGTCTTGCTGGATTTCTAGAAGCTCTTGGTAGGCGCATATTGGCTTTTCAGGTAACCATTCGGCAATCAGACTTCTGGTACGCAATACAAAGAGAGTCTCTGACTCCTGGATCTCCTGCTGTATCCAACGACCAAGAGTCTCAGCTGTGATCTCTTTCTGCAGGGGGTGTTCATTAGGGATGTGTAGTAGCCAACTGTTGGGCTCCAGGGGAAGGCTTGTGCTACGTAAGGCTGGCCATGCTTCACGAAAGGCAGTCACATCCATGCAAATCTCCTTGTGTGCGAGAGGATTGGTTTTCTGTATCTAGGTGGCTTCTTTGCCACATCTATTCCATGAGTTCATGCTGCTGCAGACACTACTAGGAGGATTCGTCCAGGGCTGTATCTACAGTCTAATTGCACTGGGTTTTGTCCTGATTTATCGTGCAACTCGACAAATCAACTTCGCCCAGGGGGATCTGCTCATGCTGGGTGCTTACCTCGGCATGCAACTACAACTATGGGGAGTCTCTTGGTCCGTAGCTTTACTGCTCAGCCTGCTACTACTATTTCTCTGTGGTTCACTGCTACAGCTAGGAATACTGTCTCCTTTGCCAAGAGAAAGCCGGATCTCAGTAATTCTACTGACGTTGGGATTGGGCTTTGTTCTACGTTCTCTTGCTACCATGATCTGGGGTCCAGCACCGCTTTTCTTTCCGAGTCCTTATGAACAGCTGTTGTTTACGTGGCAAGCGTTGGTGATCAGTGGCGCTCAGCTTGGTGTATTGATAGGCAGCCTGATCGCCTGGTTAGCTGTATGGTGTCTGCTCTATCGCAGCAGGATCGGATTAGGTTTGCGGGCTCTGGCACAAGATTACTGGATGGCACAGGCTTCTGGAGTGTCCTGCAAAAGTATGGAAGCCTTGGTTTGGGGGCTGAGCGCAACCCTCGCAGCTTTAGGAGGGATACTGTTAGCTCCGCTTTCATTGGTTCATCCTGAGTTGGGCTGGTTGAGTATTAAGGCCTTTGCTGCCGCTGTTCTGTTTGGCTTTGGGAATGTCACAGGTGCTGTTTTTGGTGGCTTACTGCTTGGAATCACGGAACAACTTTCTGCAGCTTGGTTCCCTGATATCTCAAGAGATTTAGTCAGTTACTTAATTTTACTGTTCTGGCTGTGGTTAAGAGGTTCTAACAGAATCGGTTCAGCAGCAATTATGTTCTCAGGAAAATCGTGAAGCGATTGGGCTCGTTCATCGGCTTTGCGTGCCTGCTGACTATTCCATGGTGGGCGTCTTCCTTTTGGTTGTCCGAAGCTCAAACATGGTTGATCTACACGCTCGCTGGACTGAGCCTGAAGCTTCTATCCAAGGAGGTGGGTCTGATCAGCTTGGGTCATTCAGCTTGGTTGGCAATTGGTGCTTATGGTAGTGCGCTAACACTCCAAGTTGGGGGAGCGTGGTGGCTTTCTCTATTGGTTGGGGTCTCTCTTGGTGCAATGAGTGGCTGGTTACTGGGCTGGACAACGGAACGGCTACAGGGCACTAGCCTGACGGTTTCGACACTGGTTGCTGCCTTGTTGATTCAGGAGTTGTTGCTACTCGCAGAGAATTGGACCGGTGGATACAGTGGTATCTCTGTCGACACGCCTAATTTTCTAGAGGGCAGTACAAACCAACATTGGGGTTACTGGATGAGTTTGCTGGCTCTATCAGGGGCTTGGCTCTGTTGGCAGCAACTGAAAGAAAGTACAATAGGCCGTTGTTGGCGAGCTAGTAAGGATAGCTCACAGGCGATGTGCCTAGGAATTAATCCACAACGAGCCCGACAGCAAGCCTTAGTCTGGAGCGGAGGCATCGCAGCCCTCTCGGGAATTTTACTGGCTTGGCAGCTTCAGTATTTGTCTCCAGAAGCCTTCCCATTGACGCTTTCGCTCGAGATTTTGCTTATTGGTTTGTTGGGTTCCAGCAATCTGTGGGGCTTACTCTGTGGAGCAGCCCTGGTCCGCTTTCTGCCTCAACTACTTGCGCTAGTTCGCATGAACCTTCCCTCTTCCTGGCAAGACTTACCCGGATTAGAACCCCTAGTTTTTGGTCTGATCCTAATTTGCTGGATCTGGCAAAAACGCTGAGAGTTCCCTTTAGTTCTTCAATTGCTTACGCATCCGCTTGAGTGTTTCTCGTGCAGATTCGCGGTTTTGTCGATCCAACACCATTCCCTGCCACTGTAGCCACTCCCACATTGGACGTAACTCCGCATGACCAATTGGAATTCGGTGGTTGTTGACCTCTTGAACATAGCGTCTCACCAAAAGTGGAACGGGAACTTCATCCGCAAAAGCTTTGGCTCTTCGAACTGGTTGCCAAATTGGAGCATCCTTCTTTTCTTTTTTGGGAGGGGCTACCTTTGAGGGAGGCGTTTTGGCTGAAGTTTTTTCAGCTGTAGGTGCTGTTGTTGGAATGGGCAAATTACCCTGTAAATCATCTGCACGCTCTTGGGGTTTAGTGCGTTGAACAGGTGGACTGGCTGATGGCTGATTTATAACTGGATTCAGCGAAGCTTGAAGAGAAGAAGCCTGTCCAAGAAAGAGTTGTAGTAATTGATTTTTTTCAGTACAGGCCGTCTGAAGTTGGCGACGTAGTTCTGTAATTTCTGATCGTAGACTGTCAATGTATTCTCTGGTCAAGGAATCTTGATCCATCCGACGGCTTGTTGTTGGTGAGTTGGAAAGAGAGGCCAGGTTTTCTTTCATGGTAGTCTCGGTGAACGGTGGAATCCGATGTCTGCTATCAAGGGAATCCGATGTTGTACGATTCAATTCTGACGAGCCCGATCCTTGGTTCGTCAATGACTCAGTGAATGCGTTGCCAGATCAGACATCCAAGGGGCGGCAAATCCAGATGTGCACTGGCACCTTGCCCTTGCCAAAGAGCTTCTTCAGCAACGATGGTTTCCTGTTGGTTGAATCCCGAGCCTCCATATTCGGGAGCGTCTGAATCAAGTAATTTGCGGTAGGTTCCAACTTCTGGAAATCCTACCCGATAGTCAGTTCGAGGAACAGGAGTGAAGTTGTAAACAAATATTAGCGGGGATTCAACACTCTTTGCGCTGCGCCGTAAGAATGAAAATACGCTGTGTTGAGTATCACTAAGATCAATCCACTCGAAACCCTGCCAATCTCGATCATTGCTGTAAAGTGCCGGGTGTTCTCTGTAAAACCAATTGAGCCTGCGAGAGAAGTTCTGCAATTGTTGGTGAACAGGGCTTTCCAGCAGGTGCCAGTCCAGACTCTGTGCTTCCGACCATTCCCTCCATTGTCCGAACTCACTGCCCATGAAGAGTAGTTTTTTTCCAGGATGTCCAAATTGATAACAGAGATACAGGCGGAGATGGGCACGCTTCTGCCATTCATCACCGGGCATTTTGTTCAGTAATGAACCTTTGCCATGAACGACCTCATCATGAGAAATCGCCTGTACAAAGTTTTCAGAAAAAGCATAAACCAGCGAGAAGCTGAGCCAGTGGTGATGATACGGGCGGTGTACCGGATTCAACTCCATGTAGCGTAGTGAATCATTCATCCAGCCCATGTTCCATTTGAAGTTGAAACCCAATCCACCATGGTAGGGAGGACGGGTAACCCCATCCCATGAGGTTGACTCTTCAGCAATGGAAAGAACATTCGGGAAGTAGTGGAAGAGCGTTTCGTGCAACTCCTGAAAAAAATCAATAGCCTCTAAATTTTCGCGACCTCCGCTCGAATTGGGGATCCATTCCCCATGGGGTCGATCATAATCAAGGTACAGCATCGAGGCAACAGCATCGACACGAATCCCGTCGATATGGTATTTTTCAAACCAAAATAGGGCATTACTGATCAGAAAATTTCGTACTTCGTGACGACCATAGTTGAAAATCAACGTGCCCCATTCCTTGTGCTCCCCCTTCCGTGGATCCTCGTGTTCATAGAGCGTTGTGCCGTCGAATTGGGCCAGTCCGTGAGCATCCTTCGGAAAGTGTCCAGGCACCCAATCGATGATCACTCCCAATCCTTCTCTGTGACATCGATTGATGAAATACATCAGATCTTCTGGAGGACCAAAGCGGGATGTTGGCGCAAAGTATCCAGTCACCTGGTAGCCCCATGAACCATCAAAGGGGTGTTCTGCTATGGGCAACAGTTCCAAGTGAGTGTAGCCCATTCGCTTGGCATAGGGGATCAGGTCTTCGGCTAATTCCCGATAGCTTAGGAACCGATTTCCCTCTTCGGGCACACGCTTCCAGGAGCCAAGGTGTACTTCGTAAATGTTCAGGGGTTGAGAGAGCCAGTCCGTTTGCTCGCGTTTTTCAAGCCAGGCTTCGTCGTCCCAAGTAAATGCAGATAACTCTTGAATACGCGATGCGGTTGATGGCCGAACCTCGGAAGCAAAGGCGAAAGGATCACTCTTCAGCAGTAACTGATGTGCCTGGCTGAGAAGCTCAAACTTGTAGCACTGCCCCGATTGAGCTCCAGGCACAAAGAGTTCCCAGATTCCAGAATCACCTAATGCGTGGAGCAGGTGTCTTCTTCCATCCCAACCGTTGAAGTCTCCAACTACACTGACTCTTCGAGCGTTCGGTGCCCATACTGCAAAGTGGACCCCGGCAATCCCCTCACGTTGCTCGACATGCGCTCCGAGTTTTTCATGGAGGAAGCGGTGTTTCCCCTGCCCAAACAGATATTGATCATAACTACTGATTGAAAGCTGAAAATAATATGGATCTAGTCGGCTGTGCTCTTGACCATCGGTATACTTGAAATGGAGTGTGTACGGAACGCTAGCAGTCTTCCCTTCACAAGTTCCTACAAATAAGCCTGCAGGGTGTTCTTGCTCCAAGTTGAGATCAAGCAACCCAAATTCTTCTGGCCAACTTAGTCGACAGGAAACCGCATCAGGTTCCCAGACTCGGATTAGCCAAGTCACCCCTGTTTTTGTGATCTCACTATGAAATCCCAGCACAGATCTTGGTGCATGATGATCCAGCGCTAGCAGGGCCTGAAGTTCATGTTCCGCGAGTTGTTTGGGTAACATCAGCATGTGAAAGAAGGTTGGCAAAGCGTAAGAATGCGCTACGCTATGTCATCCAGCCAGCAAGCTCAAGAAGAGACTCAGAAGAAAATGAAGATCACCAGAGGATTATTGCAATGCGCTCTGCTTCGATAAAACGTGCTCCAGAAGAAGCTCCGGTTTGGCAGAAACTAAAACATCTGCCTGAAGCGCCAGGAGTCTATCAGTTTCGCAATGCATCCGGTGATTTGCTCTACATCGGTAAGGCTAAGGTTTTACGAAATCGGATTCGCTCCTACTTTCAAAAATCTACTGCGCACAACCTGCGAATTCAGATCATGGTTTCGCTGGTTGCTGATGTGACTTGGATTCTAACGGATACCGAAGCAGAAGCCCTTCTGCTTGAAGAACAACTGATCAAACTTCACAAGCCACGCTATAACGTGGCCCTCAAGGATGACAAATCTTATCCTTACCTCAAGCTAAGCGTTCAGGAACACTACCCCCGCCTGAGCCTTGTGAGGGAGCGTCATGAGCGTAAGGCAGAATACTTTGGGCCGTATCCTTCAGCCCAGGACGCCCGTCACATGATGCGAGTGGCACTGCGCTATTTCCCGTTGAGAACTAGCAAAATGGAACTGGATGGAAGCAAGGTCTTTCGTCCTTGTCTCAACTTCCAACTGAAACGCTGTCTAGCTCCCTGTCGTGGAAATGTGGCTGTTGATGAATATGGCAAATTGGTGCGCCAGGTACGGCTGTTCCTGAAGGGTCGTGACCAGGAACTATTGCAGGATCTCGAAAGGCGCATGCAGAGTGCTTCAGAAACTCTGGAATTTGAACAAGCCGCTCAACTACGTGACCAGATTCAATCATTGCAACGTATCTTCACTCGACAGACCGTCATGTCACCGGATGGAGAGGATCGAGATGTCTTCAATCTCTACCGAGAGGCTGGGACTGCTGGTGTTCAGGTACTCTTCATTCGCAATGGACGCTTGTTGGGCTCAGATTTTTTCTTCTTTGATACGAGTGAACAAGCCTCGGATGCAAATTTACTTGGACAGGCTATTAATCGGCTCTACACCAGTGAAATGACCGGTATCCCTCGCCAGGTATTGTTGCCCTTTGAGTATCCTGAAGAAGAAATATTGGGAGATGCTTTGTCCGAGCAAGCTGGTCACAGGGTTCAATTAATGGTTCCCAAGCGTGGTCATAAAAAAGAATTGGTGAGCCTAGCTTTTCAAAACGCTCGGGCGAATCTGGAGGAACAAAGAAGGCGGGTCGTTAAAGACAGTGAGATTCTCCGGCAGGTTCAGAATTTTCTTCATCTAAAAAAACTTCCAGATCGAGTGGAGTGCTTTGATATTTCTCACTTCAGCGGTGAAATGACGGTTGCTTCGATGGTCTGCTGGGAAGGAAACAAGCCCGCTAAAGAGAATTATCGCAAGTACAAGCTACGGACAATTCATAGCCCGGATGATTTTGCAAGTATGGAGGAAGTACTAACTCGTCGCTATCAGCGTGCGATGAGCGGTCAACAACCCCTACCGGATCTAATTATCATAGACGGTGGCAAGGGACAGCTCAATGCGGCTTTAGCTGTTCTGGAAAAATTAGGAATTGACTGGCATCAACAAGACATCATTGGTCTGGCCAAGGGACGTTCGGAACGCAGACGAGGAATAACTCGAGGCAATGATGAAGACTACGAATATGTTGTCAAACCCAATCAAAAGAATGAGATTCGCCTGCAGCGCCACTCTTCGGTACTCTATTTCTTGCAGAACATTCGTGATGAAGCGCACCGCTTTGCCATTGAGTTTCAACGCAAGCTCAAGCGGCAAGACAATCTAAAATCCCTGCTAGATGAAATCCCCGGAGTGGGAAATCGACGCAAGCGAGCCCTGCTCAAACACTTTGGTAGCTTGAAACGGGTACGAGAGGCGAGTGTAGAAGAACTGCGGCAAGTGTCCGGAATTTCTCCAGTTTTGGCAGAAGAAATTGTGCGGTTTTTCAAGGAGTGTGACTCCTTCTTAAAGAAAAAGTACGCAGCTTCACAAAAAGAGAGTTGACAGCTTTTGGGGAGAGATTTATATTTATCGGCTTTCACTGAATCTTCAGTAAGTCCCCATCGTCTAGAGGCCTAGGACATCGCCCTTTCACGGCGGTAACAGGGGTT
>WTIF01000044.1 GCA_011522845.1 Deltaproteobacteria bacterium | reverse complement strand
TGACTCAGGGTATGACGAACATTATCAAAAAATTGGCGATCAACTTGGCCCTTTTGATGCGGCCTTTATCGATAGTGGCCAATACAATGAGCGTTGGCGAGAAGTCCATAATCTGCCTGAGGAAGCTGTCCAGGCAGCCATTGATTTGAGAGCAAAACAGATGATCCCGATCCACTGGGCGATGTTTGAGCTTTCCTTACATGACTGGGATGAACCGATTAAACGCTCCCAACAAGCTGCTGAACAGCTTGGGATGGAGTTGATGACTCCAAAATTGGGTCAAGTGGTCGACCTCGCAGTGAAAAATCAATTTTCTCATTGGTGGGAACAGGTACAATAGGTTCATTAGAAGCTGTTACGCTTAATCAGAATTAGCCTCCATTCGCTTGGAAGCTGCTATTAGGAGACAGTTCGATGAATCTTCCACCTAAAAAACAAGCGTTGCTAGAAGCCGCCATTGAACTTTTTGCAAAAGATGGCTTTTGGCAGACAACCACAGCCAGTATTGCCCAAGAAGCAGGTGTCGCCACAGGGACACTCTTTACATACTTTCCGACCAAGAATGACCTGATTGATGAGCTTTACCTGACTATTAAACGCGAGGCACTGGCTGAAATTCAAAGGGAACCAAAGCTCCATGGATCTTTTGAAGCTGTCTTTAAAGAGATCCACACTCGACTGCTGAAATGGGGTTCAGCAAATCCGAAGAAGTTCCTACTGATGCTGCAATTACGGCAGGGCAACCAAGTTAGTCAGCGTATTCATGAAACCATCCAGGATGATTGGAAAGAATCTTATGATTGGATCAAGTTGGGTCAACAGGAGGGCAAGTTGGCGAGTTTTCCCACCAATTTACTGCTTTCTATCATCCACGGACAACTGGAAGCAGTGATTCAGCATAATATCCAGCAAAATCTCTCTAAAAAAGAAGTAGATGAAGTCGCCAAAATTTCTTCCGAAATTCTCTGGCGCTATCTTTCACCCCAGTCCAAATTCCCTCAGTAAAAAATATCCATGAAGAAGACTCTTAGAATCAATCAAACCGCTATCGAACTAGATCTTGAGCCTGATACCCCACTGCTCTGGATATTGCGGGATGAGGTTGGTTTGACTGGAACAAAGTTTGGTTGTGGGATTGCTCAGTGCGGTGCTTGTACGGTTCATCTGGATGGTAATCCTGTACGATCCTGTAGCCTTCCATTTGAGGCAGTGCCCGAGAATTCAGAAATCACAACCATCGAAGCACTGGGAGAAGGTGGATTGCATGCGGTGCAAAGAGCTTGGCTGGAGGAGCAGGTCCCCCAGTGTGGGTATTGCCAGTCAGGCCAGTTGATGGCTGCAGCGGCCTTGCTTCGTGACAACAAACGGCCGACTGATGCAGAGATCGATCAAGCGATGAGCAATATCTGTCGCTGTGGAACCTATCCCCGGATCCGTAAGGCAATTCGCCGAGCTGCGGAATTTCAAGTACAGGAGGCTTGATGAGCCTGACGCGACGAGCCTTTTTACATTCATCGCTATTGGTGACGGGTGGCCTATTACTTGGCTGTACCTCCAATTCGCCTCGTATTCTGAGCAGCCCCAAGGAAAGTGCAAACGAGTTGGGACTTTGGCTTCGGATTGGGACTGATAATCGGATCGGATTTGTCGTGCCTTCCGTGGAGATGGGCCAGGGGGTGACAACTTCTTTGCCGACTATTCTGGCTGAAGAACTTGACGTGGAGCCAGAACAAATCGATATCGTCCTGGCTTCGGTGCATGAAGCCTATCGGCCGCAGGGATCGTTCACGCAGGGAACCGGAGGAAGTACATCAATTGTGATATGGTGGGAGCCACTGAGTAAAACGGGCGCTGCTGCTCGAAGCATGCTTGTTCAGGCAGCTGCAGATCGCTGGCAGGTAGCACCCTCTGAATGTCAAACCCAAGCCGGACAAGTCCTGCATGCTGATAGTGGAAGGAAGCTAAGTTACGGAGAATTGGCGGAAGCTGCTTCGAAGCTCGAGGTTCCTAAAGATCCAGCTCGTAAAGATCCTTCGAACTACCGACTCATTGGTCAACCCCTGAAGCGCTTGGATGGACTGGCTAAGGTCACAGGCCAGGCTCAGTTCGGGATTGATGTGAAAGTGCCTGATATGCTCTACGCAACGGTTCGGCAGTCTCCAGTTTTTGGAGGTGAGGTTT
>WTIF01000411.1 GCA_011522845.1 Deltaproteobacteria bacterium | reverse complement strand
AACCTGAGACAGAACCTGAGACAGAACCTGAGACAGAACCTGAGACAGAACCTGAACTACCTATTATAGAGGTAGACTTCTCAGATCCAACAGATTCTATCAATGGTCAAGTTGATGACGCTGTTGATGAAGAGCTAATTGAAAAAATTCGCTCCATTCAAATCCAATTGAACTACCAAGAGTAAGACTGAATCCATTATTCTGGGAATCTAAACATCTACCGAATAGGAATTAACCCATGAGACTTGGGCTCTCGTCCCAGATGAAAGCGTAGGTAGATGAGGAATGCCTTGTGGAGTTCGCGCAGATTGAGCTTGGTCGGTTGCCACTGGAGCTCCCCTGCTGCAAGTTTTCTCAGCCCAATCACGGTTCCAATTGAGAGCCAAGCGGCATCTGGGTTTGGTTCCGTATGACCTGGACTGCGAATTCCACCGAGGCGAGCATCTAGTTGATAAAATACTTGCTCTGAGGGTAGGAAATCAGGAGGTAGTGTTTGACCACTGACCTGGCAGCAGTCTAATTGAGGCTGAACTCCGAGTAGGCAGAGAAAGTCCCACTCCCAATGAGCTTTGCGAAATAGATCAGCAGGTTCATTCTGTAACGTTTTCAGGATGCTGGCCAGCCAGTTGAAGTAAAGTGGAGCTTCTGTGGAAGGAATTTCGGTGAGCAGGAGAAGTTCTGCAAAATAGCTGGCATAGAGGAACCGAGAATAATCTTTTCGGATCGCTGGAAATAGATCCAAAGCCTCACAATGTTCAATCTTCACCATGGCCGTCTGGCGTCGCTCAACATACTCGAATCGAGCCAGTACCAGAGGCTCTGTAGCTGCCCTGTTTTGAGACTTTAGACTTCGAGCACCGTGGACAATCCCTGAAATCTTACCTTGTTCACGAGTTAGAAACGTCAGAATACGATCCCGTTCTCTAAAATCTACGGGACGTAGAATAATGCCCTCCTCATTGTGACGATTCATTCTTCAGTACCAGCTATAGTCCGGATCTATCATCCAGATTTCTCGTTTGTCAGTGACTTCTCTCAGTAATAAAGAGTCCAACTGCTCCACGTCTTGTTATTTGATTGGTTTTTGAGAAGCAACCAGACCAAACATTGCTGCTTTGAGCAATTATGATGTGGAGTTCGGAAGGTAAGAAGAATCAAAACCGGTAGGTACCGTAAAATCGGAGGGATTGTTCCAGACGAGCCTTGCCTATCGAGCCAGGGTAGCTGATGTCAATTCCACTTTCTGGTAAAGAGAAAACCGAGAGGTCGTACAAAGTATACTCAGCTCCCACTCGGAGCGCATCGTCGATTTGAATCGAAATGGGAACTTCCAAACCGTTCAGTGATGATTGGGCACGGGCATTCTCTATCGAATCTGTCAGATGTCCTGAGCCCCAGATACCGATCACAATTTCTGGAGCCAGTGTCAGCGAAGGACGATCAATCCACATCCAACCTGCCGTTAGGCCCAATGTTTCCTGTGTATAACGAATCTCATCCGTCGCGCTGGCACCGCCGGCGATCTCGATAACTAGCCATTGGAAACCCAAGGTATAGCCGATCGATCCGAGCCAGTGGTACTGAGCCGCTAGTGCAGTTCCATTGAGCGAAGTATCTTGCCCGAATTTGCTGTAAGAACCATCTGCAACACCAACTCCAATACTGACTTGCTGGCGATGACCGATGCTATGGCTCACCGTCTGATCCAGTACGGGTCTTTCTTCAACAATCACAGGTGGTGGTACGGAAGGAGCCTCCATGATGATTTCAATTTCTTCATCGCAGGTATAGGCGATGACGCTTTCTTCCAGACCCAGACGTTGCATTTCCATTCGTTCTTCATCCGAACAATTTCCCCAAGCGCTTACTGTCGATAGCAAGCAAGCCAGCAGTAAGCAACAGCGCTTCGATTGATACATTAGCAACGTTTTCCAAGGGTTAGTAATTGAAGCACCAGATGCAACAATCATGAAAGCGCCAAATGAAGTAGCATCCTCAACAAGTTTGTTGATACGTCTGAAAGTATACTGAAATGCAAGGTGCTTTTAAGCTACCACAACTTAGAATATTTGAGAGGTATGGGCGGAACTGGTTGGACAAGAAATAGGCAAATGGAACTGTGTGCCTCCAAAGATCTGTTATTAGAGAGATTGAATCAGAGGAGGAAGAGTCTACTGAAGGCGATCACCAA
>WTIF01000162.1 GCA_011522845.1 Deltaproteobacteria bacterium | reverse complement strand
AGTGCTGAGTCATTAGTTCGACCTCGAGGTCAATACAATTGGGATCTACATTGACTTCCATGTAAACAGTCTTTTCGATCCCCGTGTCAGCAGCGGCCTTGAGATAATCGGACATTAGATAGCTGCGGTCCATGAGCTCAAGTCCTTTGATCCAGGAAAGAGTAAGTTTGTTGAGGTCCCAGAGATGTTGGTGAGTGTCAATGAGGGGTATCATGTCATCCTTGGATTTAGGGGGATTGTGGAATTGGCAGACACGCAGGGCCAATTGGGTTGAAAGATTTGTAAGTCATGATGAACTCCTGATGAAGTAGTGATTCAGATTTTGTATGCATACCTTGAGCTGTCTCTAGGATTTTTTGAACGATTTCATCACCAATTTCTGCAAGCTCTGCCTGGCCATACAGGATACGACCTGCATCTATATCCATGTCATCTCGCAATTGTTGAAAGGTTTCAGGATTCGCACAGACTTTGATGACAGGAGAAATCGCAGAGCCCACTACGGAGCCTCTACCAGTAGTAAAGAGAATCAGATGTGATCCACATGCGATCAACTCCGCGATTTCAGCATTGTCGTTGATATTTGGGAACCCAAACCGAACCTCTCCATCAGAGACAACATCCAATAGATAGAGACCTCCTTGAGGAGGCTGGTCACAAGGTTTGAGTAGCCCATGAATCTTGCCATGGCCTGATTTTGCGTAGGCTCCGAGTGATTTTTCCTCCACACTGGAGAGTCCCCCATCCGCATTTCCCGGCGCAAAACTTCCATAGCCTAAAGTGCTGTAATAGCGAGCTGCTTTTGCCATAGAAAGCTGGATCTGAGATCCTAAATCAGGATCAACAGCTCGCCCTTGCATGTGGTTCTCACATCCGATCAATTCCCCAGTTTCTTCAAAAATGCAGGAGGCCCCCAGCTGAACTAGCTTATCAAATGCGTTCCCCACAGCAGGATTGGCAGTTATTCCACTCGTGCCATCAGAGCCCCCACAAATGGTACCCACTACAAGTTGACTCAGAGAAGCACTCACATCCGGTTGCTGAGGCATTTGAGCGATGACCCCCTCGACCCACCTTCTTCCTTTGGCAATGCTTTGGGGTGTTCCCTCGTTCTCCTGAATTACAATGGTCTCAACAGGGCGTTCGCTCTTTTTGATGTGCTGCTCGAGACCAAATCGGTTGAATCCTTCACAACCCAATGAAAGCAAAAGGACAGCACCAACATTGGGGTGGGTACAAAGCGCGCGCATCATTCGCTGGGAGTAATCGTTCGGGTAGCACCCAGGAAAACCAATCAGGTGCACGTCCCTTTCACGAAATGGCAACTGAATTTCTCTGGCTACGTGGTGTGCGCACTCCACCAGATAAGCCACAACGACTACATTACGGATACCAATCCTGCCATCGGATCTGCGAAATCCCAGAAACTTTCCATCCATCATAGGACCTCAGGCCCTGTGCGAGGCGATTCCAGAGTGTGCGTTGGGATATAATCAGATTGCATATTGTGTGTGTGAACATGATTCCCAGGTGAGATGTCTTCAGCGGCAGAACCTATGGGCATCCCAAATTTTACAATCTTCTCTGACTTTTTGATTGCGCGTAATGCGACCTTATGACCAATCAAAATTCGCTGATGCAGTTTGATAGGGGAGTGCCCCATGATCTCAAAGAACTCTCCAGGTTTGAGATCACGACAAGCAACTACTACGTTGTCTTCCGGTGCTAAATGGAGAACGGATCGGAGTTTTTTGTCATCACTGGTGAATAGCATCAGAAAACCTTGATAGTCATATTGTCGATTTGATTCAAATCAAATGAAATTCCAAGTCCTGGCCCCTGTGGAAGGTAAGCTAGCCCATCCTTGATCGGTATTTCCTCTGTCAATCCGAAACAGAATGGTTCTACAGGAGTGAGAAGTTCAAAAAACTCACAATTTCTCATTGCGCCAATACAGTGGAGATTTACCAAGTCAAGCCCATGAAAGATAGAAGTGTGCACCTCACAGTTGACACCAAAGGCTTCTGCAAGCCGAGCTGTTTTCATTGTTCCTGTGACCCCCCCTGTCCAGGAGATATCAGCACGAACCCTGTCCACGACCCGCTTTGAAATACACTCCGCGACACTGTAGGGATGCTTGTTGAGAACTTCACAGCCTACAACAGGGATTTCTAAAACTCTTGTTAGCTCTCGGAGACTG
>WTIF01000171.1 GCA_011522845.1 Deltaproteobacteria bacterium | reverse complement strand
CATTGATACTGATAAACCTCACATCCTGGTTCTGGAAGGCAGAATTTGAGCCTGTAACGAAATCATGGAGTCGAGTACCGACACAGAGAACAACATCAGCTTCTTCTGCAATTCTTCCAGCACCTGGGGTTCCGAGGTGTCCAGTACCTCCCAAAAGGAGATTGGAATCGGATTGTATCGCCCCACGACCCGCATGTGTTTCACCAACTGGAATGCCAAATTTTTCTGCCAATGCAACCAATTCATTCCATGCCTCTGAGTAGTGAATTCCCCCTCCAGCGATGATGTAGGGTTTTTTGGCGCACTTGAGCAAGTCAGTAGCTTCCTTGATTCGCTCAGGATTCGGAAAGCTTCGTTCAATTCGCCAGACCCGCTTCTCAAAGAAGCGAGTTGGGTAGTCGTAAGCATAGCCTTGAATATCCTGTGGTAATGCGATTGTTACCGCACCTGTCTCCGCGGGGTTGGTCATGATGCGCATGGCTTCTGGAAGCGAGGTGAGGATTTGCTCAGGGCGAGTGATTCGATCAAAAAAGCGGCTGACGACTCGAAATGTGTCCGTCACAGACATGTCCTCAGAGCTGAGGTGATCGATATCCTGAAGAACAGTCCCACCATAACGAGAGGCGTAGTAGTCCGAGGGAAGCAAAAGCACTGGGATGCGGCAGATGGTAGCTGTCGCCGCACCAGTGATCATGTTGGTTGCTCCAGGACCAATTGAGGTGGTACAGGCCATTGTAGCTTTGCGGCGTTTCGCTCTTGCAAAGCCGGTTGAAGCATGAACCATGGACTGTTCATTACATGGTTTGTGATAGGGTAATTCTTGACCATACTCCACAAGTGCTTGGCTCAACCCGGAAACATTCCCATGTCCAAAGATTCCCCAGATTCCCTGAATAAAACGCTGCTCCACCCCATCGTATTCTGAGTATTGTGCCTGCAAGTATTTCACAATGGCTTGTGAAAGGGTGAGCCGTTCTTTCTGTTCAGAGGGGTAAAAGTTCATTCCTCATTCTCCTGATTGAAATAACCTAAATCTACTCTCTACGTCACACTGCCAGACTTTGTTTTCAATGTGATGCCTGAAAGTAAAGTTTTGATCGACAAAGTCAATTTTCAAGCACCTTCATCGCAGCCAGCAGGGCTCCCCAGGAATAAAAACCATCCGTATCAGGCTGGTCAAGTACCTCGCCAGTTTCAGCGTTAAAATTTTCTCCACAGAGTCGTTGCTTCCAATTCTTTTCGAAGAGTGCCCAACTCTGTTCAGCCAGCTGTTCAGATTCCTTGATAAAACCTTGACGCTTCAGTCCTTGCCAGACCCAAAAATTAAGAGGAGCCCATATTCTTCCTCGCCAGTAAACGTTGTCGTTATACTCTGGATCGTCCCTTGTTACGGAGGGCAGACAGAACTCCCCTCCGAATTTCGAAGGATGATTTAGATATCCAAGGATCATCCTTTGAGACTGATCCTTAGAACCAATTCCAGAAGCCATGGGGAAGAAGGAGGTGGGTGCGAGAGTGCTCACAAATTCACCGTTGATCATGCGGTTTGCGAAAATTCCTCGGCTTTCATCCCAGAGCCACTCTGCGATTCTTTGCTTGTGCGTAACTGTGCGCTCCCTCAATTGCTGGGCAGTATCTAATTCACCGAGTTCGTTAAAGATTCGTTCCAGTAATTCACCATCCAGTGCGGCCATTGAATTGACACCAACGTCTGCAGCTAGTAGCAGTCCGCTCACTTCATCAAAGGGGACCGAATCGTGGAGAGGCGAGTTGTCCATTGTGGATTCGTCCTTTGCAGCGAGCTTGGTCCCTTTGTAGAGGCCATCGCCTGCGTCTAAGCTTGTGCCAAAGCAAAGCAAGCCAGTGTCTCCTAATTGTCTTTTGGACCACCACCAGTCCAAGTTCCGTAGAAGACCCGCAGCATACCTTTCGAGGATATCCTTGCGTCCTGTTTTTTCATAGAGTGACCAAACCACGAAGGCAGCAATTGGGGGTTGGGTACGATCCAGCCAGGCGTCGTTCCCAGTGACTAGGCAGGGAAAGTTTCCGGCCTCTGTCTGATGAGCGAAGACGGCATCCAGATTTTCTAACGCACGGTTGACATCAAAAAATCCCCACATCCAGGCATTATAAAGAATGTCATTGAGCCAGACACCGAAGCCACCAAATTTCTTCTTGTTCCAGAACCGGCTCAAAGCCGTATA